>DMWH01000123.1:21767-25924 GCA_003483345.1 Clostridiales bacterium
TCATCTTCATCATAATTTTTTAATATGTTCGAGGTTCCAACATCAACTATTATATCGTCTTCTATTACAAGGCATCCGTTTTCAATCAGCCCTATATCAGACATATCCTTGCCGTGTTTTGGAGCTTTTCCCTTACATGTAACAAGCTCGGATGCATTTTTTATAATCAATTTACTCATTATTACCTCCTTTATGACAAGGGGACGGGGGTGTTGTCATCAAATGTCCACCAAGAACCGTCCCCCCTGGTCATTTATAACCGGGTTTCGAGAACTTGGTCGTATTTAAAGTTTTCCAGGCGCAGATAGTATTCTGCCGTATCCACCAAGGCCTGCATTGGAATCAACCCAACAATTTCGCTTCCGACAACATTTACACCATACCTTGCCGCTTCCATTTTGATAGTTTCAAATACACGGTATATGCTTGTTTTTGTATAATCGGTTAAGTTCATTGATACTTGTACAAGACCTCTGTCATGTATTTCAACGCCTATAGCTTTTACATATCTAAATCCTCCGCTTATATGTCTTACCTGCTTTGCAATTCTATTTGCAACTTCTATATCAGGAGTTGATAAATTAACATTGAAAGCGATCAGAGGCATTCTTGCACCAATTGCCGTTACGCCTGCAGTCGGATGGATAGTATCAGGTCCAAAGTCCGGCTTCCAAAGCTCATCCTTCATTTTTTCTTTCATTCCTTCAAACTGTCCTTTTCTCACATTGGCAAGATTCTCTCTGTGGGGTGCTGATGCAGACTTCTCATAAAGGAAAAAGGGAAGATTATATTTATCGGCTGCTTCCTTAGCTACATCCTTTGCTAGTTTATCGGCTTCTTCAACAGTAACATTTCTTACGGGGATGAAAGGAACCACATCTACCGCTCCCATTCGGGGATGCTGTCCCTGGTGATAATTCAGGTCAATTAGCTCTACTGCCTTGGCGATAGCTTCAACCATAACTTTTTTAATCTCCTCAGGCTCTCCCACAACGGTTACCACTGTACGGTTGTGGTTTTCATCGCTTGAATAGTCAAGAAGCTTGACTCCTTTTTTTCCTCTGAAAACATCCAGAATTTTTTCTATTTTTTCTGTATTTCTGCCCTCACTGAAATTAGGGACACATTCAATTATTCTATCCATTTCGCTCTCCCTTATTTTTGTAATTTTTTAAGGTTTCTTCAATTAATTCATCTTTTGCTAAAAATGGTATTGTAATGTGGTCCTCTCCTTCAAATTTTTTGTTGTATTCAATCGTTGTTTCTATTGAATGCTCGTTTCTTGCCCAGCTTCTTCTTGACACCCCGACCATTGTATCCCAAGGAATGGAAGTTTTTATTATTTCATCGACTCTTTTGCTTCCGTCAAGAACAAGACCGAACCCCCCGTTAATCGCCTTGCTGACCCCTACTCCTCCGCCGTTGTGAAGTGCAACCAAGGACATACCCCTTGCTGCATTTCCCGCAAAGCAGTGAACCGCCATATCTGCCGTAACATTGCTGCCGTCATATATGTTTGATGTTTCCCTGAAAGGAGAATCCGTTCCGCCTGTATCATGATGGTCTCTCCCCAGCATTACAGGGCCGATTTCACCTTTTCTTACCATATCATTAAATTTAAGTGCTATGTCACGTCTTCCCAATGCATCTTGATAAAGAATTCTTGCTTGGGTTCCTACAACTAATTTATTTTTCTCTGCATCTCTAATCCAAATATAATTATCTCTGTCCTGACCTCTTCTGTTAGGGTCTATCACAGACATTGCAGCTTGGTCTGTTTTATGTAAATCTTCAGGCTTTCCGCTTAAGCAAACCCACCTGAAGGGTCCGTATCCGTAATCAAAAAGCATCGGGCCCATTATATCTTCCACATAGGAAGGAAATATAAATCCTTCGCTTGTATCATTGCCGTTCTTGGCAATTTCCTTCACTCCAGCATCAAATACAGCCTTC
Organism: Clostridiales bacterium; assembly: GCA_003483345.1. Taxonomy (GTDB): domain Bacteria; phylum Bacillota; class Clostridia; order Tissierellales; family Sedimentibacteraceae; genus Sedimentibacter. The sequence goes on from DMWH01000123.1 coordinate 23,721, forward strand.
ATGAATGCATTGCCGTAATCGAAGAAATATGAGCCTCTGTCAACCAAAGTTTTTATTGCTTTAAAGTGGTCAGCCAATGACTTATTTACCATCTGTACAAATTTTTCTCTGTTGCTGTTTAATAATTCAGTTCTTTCTTCAAAGGTAAGTCCTTTGGGACAATAACCTCCGTCATAAGGTACATGGCATGAAGTCTGGTCGGATAACAAATCCACATGAATGTTGTTATCTGCTGCATATTCCAACAAGTCTACAATGTTACCGTGGTATGCTATTGAAATTGTTTGTTTTTTGTACAGGTACTCCCGTGCAATTTCAAATGCTTCCTCAAGATTATCGGTAACCGTGGAAACCCATCCCTGTTTTAACCTGGTTTCAATTCTTGAGTAGTCAACCTCTGCAATTATACCTACGCCGTTGGCTATTTCAACAGCTTTAGCCTGTGCGCCGCTCATCCCTCCAAGTCCTGAGGTTATGAATAAATGTCCTGCCAAATCTTTATCATCAGGGATACCGAGTTCTTTTCTGCCTGCATTTATAAGTGTATTAAAGGTTCCGTGAACAATACCCTGAGGTCCTATGTACATCCAGCCGCCTGCCGTCATTTGCCCATAGCTTGAACATCCCATTGCGGTTGCCTTCGCCCAATCCTGCGGATTGTCAAACATTCCTACCATAAGTCCGTTTGATATTATAACTCTGGGGCTGTTTTTATGGGATTTAAACAATCCCAACGGATGACCGGACATAAGGGCTAATGTTTGCTCTTCCGTTAATGCTTCAAGATATTTTTTTATTAATTGATACTGCATCCAATTTTGGCAAACCTGACCTGTTTCCCCGTAGGTAACCAATTCATACGGGTAAAGGGCAACTTCATGGTCTAAATTATTGTCAATCATAACTTGGAATGCTTTGCCTTCTATACATTTCCCCTTGTACTCATCTATAGGCTTACCGTAAATTCTTTCTTTAGGCATGAAACGGTAGCCGTAAATCCTTCCATATGTCATCAATTCATCCAAAAATTCGGGAGCTAATTTTTCATGGAGACTTCCCGGCACATACCTTAATGCATTCTTCAATGCCAGCTTTATTTCTCTTTCATTTAAAGTAACTTCTCTTTTGGGAGCACGTCTTACATTTTCCTTTAAAACCGGATACTCTGGTAATTCATCGCTTAACTTGATTTTCATTGCATTAAAAATATTTAAATTATCAGTCATATTACACCTCCTAAAACAAATTAAAAAAAATTTTATATCTTAAGATTACTTAAAGCTTTTTCGGGTAAACTATATATAAGTTAAATAGTAAATTTAACTTCCCTCTCCCCCTTGTTTTTTTATAAACGGTTATTATGCCTTACTTATGTAAGGCATAATTTTTTTTAGTCACAGCGCGATATTTAATCGCCATCTTGTCAGGATAATATGAAAGTTTTGCTTTCCTTAAGCCTTCAGAGCCCATGTCTTCTTCTCTGTTTATGTAAATCAAATGAGGATATTTATCTTTAATCCAGGAAGCAAATCGTTGGTTTATCATCGGATATGCCCCTTGAACATCTTTAAACGCTTTTTCGATATGTAATACATATGTATCATTACTTAGAACTTCACCTATGGTATAAGCCACAATTTTATCTTCTACCCTGATTAAACCGCCTTCAAGCTCGAGCTCGTCATAATATTTAAAGAAATATTTAGTGGCACAGTTTTCATCCATAAGACTTTCATCGTCTTTACATCCTGATTCAATGCACCATTTTTTGTTCATTTCGATGCATTCAGCTTTATTTTCCTCAGTTATTGTTTCAAATGACCAAACAGGATTATTTCTTAGAAAGGCACTGATATGGTTTCTTTTTCTGTGAAGCTTTTTCCCTTTTAATGAAACCATTTTTTCCAACAGATAAATATAGTCAAAGTCATTTCTTACTTGATCATAAATAAATTTCCCCGGATACAATTCATTCAGTTCAATCATTTCATCATGAGATAATCCTGCAAAGATTAGATTTTTATCTGCAGACCTTATTATTTCTTCAATTACGGGTTTAACATCTCCTTTTCCCATTGGATAAAGATATACATCTTTTCCATTAACTAATTGTTTGGCTACCAAAAAATTATTGATATTAGCAACTCTAGTGTTATTTATGTCCCTCCATGCAAACAAATTTCCGAAATTCTGATGACATCCTG
>DMWH01000287.1 GCA_003483345.1 Clostridiales bacterium
ATTCTCACCGGTGCGGGCAAGACAAAATGGCACACTAGCACCATCAATAAGATTCTCCGTAATGAAAAATATATTGGAGATGCACTGCTGCAGAAAACCTACACTACGGACTTCTTAACCAAAACTCGCGTCAAGAACAATGGTACTGTCCCTCAATACTACGTGGAGGACGACCACGAAGCGATTATCCCGAAGGACATCTTCCTGCTGGTGCAAGAGGAGTTGGTACGCAGAAGGCGCGTCCATACTAGCAAAAACGGCGCCCGCCACTGTTACTCATGCAAGCACTGCTTTGCGCAAATGGTATTCTGCGGTGAGTGCGGTGAGTTTTATCGGCGGGTTCACTGGAACAACCGAGGCTGCAAGTCAATTGTCTGGCGCTGCTGCAGCCGCTTGGATAACACCGGTCACTCCTGCCACAGCCGCACGGTGAAAGAAACTTTGCTGGAGCAGATAACTCTTGACGCGATCAATCAGGTACTATGTGAAAAGAATGATTTCTTAAAGACCCTGCAGACTAACATTGCCACAGTGATTCGTCAGGGCGATACCCTATCCCCTGAGGTCATTGATGAACGCCTACAGGAACTGCAAAAGGAGCTGTTAGAAAAGGCGAACCGAAAAGACGACTACGATGACATTGCGGATGAGATTCTCAGGCTGCGGGATCAGCGCCGTCAGGCGGAGGTAGACAGCGTGGTCAAGGATGAGCAGGTAAAACAGATTAATGACTTGCAGGATTTTATCAAAAGTCAGCCGACCACCATCACGGAATTTGACGAGATACTGGTCAAGCGGCTGATTGCAAAAATTACCGTTTTCGAGGATTACTTCGCTGTGGAATTCAGATCTGGGATAACAATTGAAATCAGGGCATAAAAAGACTCCCCATCACTGGAACCTTATCTGGTGATGGGGAGTCTTTTATTTTAGGTCGATAAACCAGAATTTACCGTTTGCAATATTTGTCCCATTCTTCCATAAGAAAGTCAAAGATATCATTCAATCTCTCGATTATATTTTCATTTACTGGAATTGTTTTATCAAGAAATTGCATACCTATTTCCCCCATGAAATCCACACAATAAATCAAGCAGTAGAATATAAACGCTTTGTACTCTATCGTGTTTGGACGAATCTCGTCTAATAGATAATCAATATATTTAGTATCCAAATCCATATTGAGTAATGAAACCCTCGTCAATGCAACAAAGGTAAGCATATCACCAAATCCTATCCAATCAATATCTATTATCCCAGATACATTACCCTCATAAATCAATAAGTTTTTTGTACTGATATCATCCAAATACGGTGCTATCGGAACCTTATCCAAATATTCCTGTATTTCTTGTTGTAATTTCTTTATGATATATATTTTGTTAAAGTCAAAATAGTTCTTTCTTTTTATTCTCTTTTCAGCACGATTCAGCATTTTGTCAACAAAGCAGTTCCATGTCCATTCCATATCCGCATGGATATCAAGCCTTGAAACCTTTCGCTGTATCTTAACTACTTCCTTGGCAATTTGCTTTTTCTCGCTATCATTCAATTTACAATAGACATTACCAATATCATCTCCACGGATATAAGAGAGAATCAGATAGGAATAGTCTTTGTATTTTCCCTCTGACAAGACAATCGGTATCGGTATTTCACATACAGACAACCTATTAAGCCAATAAACAGTATCTTTATAGGCATTTTCATCTTTACTGCATCTGAGAACAAACTTTTCGTTTGCAGTGGAGACAATAAAAACATAGTTCGCAATACCAACACTGCAGCGTTCTATTTGAACAACACTTCTTTTTGTGTTGTTTTCAAATATTGCGATTGCATCTTTGTAATCCATTGAGCATTTGTCCTCCTCCCTCTATAGACTGACGAAAAAATTCCGATTTTGTTGTCATCTTCATTACACTTCATCGCCTATCGAAAAGATAGCATATCATCTAGTACAATTTCCATGCTTAAAACCACAATATTAATATCCCTCGACTACTATAACTTCACCTTCTTCATCAGTTGGGGGTTGAAAATGATCATAATAAGTGGAAGCTGTTTGCTCCGTCAATATGATATCATTTTGATGATTTCCGTTTCTTTTTCGAATACGTTCCATAACAACTTCCTTAGGTGTCTTTATATAATAGATTTTGGGTTCTATGTCGTATTTCTTTAATAATGAAATATATTCACTTCTCATTTCTCTAGACCAAAATGAATAATCGAGAACAATATCAATGTTTTGCATGATAAGTGAAATTAGTTTTTCATCAAGATAGGTTTTAATATCTTCTAAAACCTCCTGAGGCAAAGGATGTTCATTAAAACCTCGTTTGAATGATTCTTCATCATAAGATAGTATTGTCATCCCGGTACTTTCAAATTTTTTTGCTAGTGTTGATTTACCTGCTCCCGCAGGGCCGCACATTAAAATAACTTTACTTTTCGACAAATTATCTACTGTATTTTTCATTGATATAACCTCCTATAACAAACCAAGAAAACATGACACTCTCCTTAAGCATTATTACTATTTGCTCTTTTCATGATTTCCTGTACTATTGATGTTTTAGCATTCGCATAGTGCTGGACATACCTCCATTTATTCTTTGCCAAGCTTCGTTTGACTTGTGCATATTTGTCCCGATCAGTATCATTAGTCCGCAACCAATCACGGAAGCGTAACATTCTATCAATNNAAACTGAACACATGCAGATTAATATCGGTATCCGGTCCTTTAAACAAACGATGCTCAAACCAGTCAGGTTCTCGAATCTGTAGCACATATCCGGCCGCTTCCAACACTGGAACGTAGGATGACTCATCAGCAGAATCCTTAACAACCAACCATATTCTTTTGCAACTCATCATCCGTTGTAGGCCTGGAGGTATTATTAGATATCATCTTATCGCACTCCTTTGCTGCTTATTATCTAGGGTTAAACTTAACTACTATTTTTTCTTTGCGATATAAAATACATAACTGTAATAATCTACTACTAATCTAAAATAAAGCGATTATAAGCTATCCTTTTTCCTGTGTTTGTTTTAAAGTTTTCATCTATACACTTTTTTATCTTTTNNATAACCGTTAAATTTTCAAGCAAATCAGCTTCCCATTGTATTTGAAAATCAAGTCCATCAATTTTAGATGGAGTATGATGGTTGCCTATTATAAAGCATATTCTATCAATATTTTTGTTATAGCCTACCTTTTTTAATATTTCTTTCGCTACTTCTGGTCCTTCCTTTTCTTGATAGACACCATCAATAGAACCGTATTTTTTTTGTGCTTCAACCGCACCAATATCATGTAGTATAGCAATAATACTGATGAATTCTTTTTCTTCCTCTCCGATATTTTCTCCTTTCATTATATCTTCTGCATTTTTCAAAACTTTGAGAGTATGCTCTATGCCAAAAGGAATTTCTTTGAATACTTCTTTCATCTCTATAATAATTTTTTCTTTAAACATAAATTACCTCCATTTATACCTTATAGGTGTTTTAGTTCTATCTATCCACTTTTTTGTTCGCCGATACAATCAGCATCATGGGACGGCGCATTTCATCCTGCATCCCCGGAATATCCATCATGTTTTCCGGCGGCTGCGGCTCCACAATCTGATTTATTATAAAACCATTTGAAAGCAGTGTATTTAGATATGTGGTCAGTGTTCTATGATATTTTGTAACCTTTTCTCCCAAAAACACAGCTGTCCGTTTGCCCTCATAATAATAATTATCCACCGGAAAATGCAGTATTTCTCCTTTTTCGTTATAATGCCAGTCTTGTGTTCCATAGGCAGTAAAAACAGGATGTTCAATCGTAAAAACTAGCTTACCACCAGACTTCAGTATTCTATATATCTTTTTTACTAAAATCTCATAATCTGCTACATAGTGAAACGCAAGTGAGCTTAATATTACATCAAAACTCTCCTCTGGGAATTCCACATCTTCTATAGCACAGCATTTATATTCAACCTGTGGAAAATGTGTTTTTTCTTTGGCTACCTCGAGCATTTTATGAGAAATATCAACACCTACAACAGAAGACGCTCCGTGTTCCATCGCATAAATACAGTGCCATCCATAGCCGCATCCTAAATCAAGCACACGCTTATCTTTAAAATCCGGCAGCAGCTTTCTCAATGTTTCCCATTCTCCTGCACCGGCTAGTCCCTGCTGTGAGCGACTCATTTGACTGTATTTTTGAAAAAATATATTATCATCATATTTGTTTTCTTTCATCTGAATTCCCCCTCGTTTAAAAAGTTATTTATCTCCGTTGCAATTTTTTTCACTTCTTTATAAAGCTTCTCGGTCATATCGTAGCATTCAAAAAGTGAAAGACCGAGTACTTCAAAAATATGATTTACCCTTTCGGCATATTTTTTAGGTTTATATTCAAAAGTTTCAAGCAGTTTTATAGCTTTCTTTTCGTTAATGCAATAAGCATTATTGCATGCAAATAGTACTTGATTTAAGCATGAAATAATACGAAAAACATGGCCTGCAATATAATATTTATCCTCTGCTCCCGCATTTGCTTTTACAAACATTAAAGAGAACTCTGCTTCAAATATAAAAAAGTTTATCAAGTTCTTCTTTAGAGCACCAGGGTAAATTTCTGCCTGATTTTTTAATTCGCATAAGCGTTCATTCTTAGCATATTGTATCTTGCTGATCGCCAATTCTCCACGATACATAGCACTTATATAACCATGGGGATGCCCAGTCTGATAATTGGCAGTAACAATTCCTTGCTCCGTATCTTTGATTATTTGTTCCACCCGTTTTATATCACGTAAAATCAAGTCAACATGATACCCGTTTATAACTAACCATCCACCGCCATTAATCCAATCACCCCACGCTCCGGGAGGTACAACAAGGTCGTTTCTATTCTCATCATCCAACTCTGTAGCAATTTGGTTAATCGCTGTCAGGTCAAATGATTCTTGATTGTAATAAATTCCGATATCTATATCAGAATCCTCTGTATGGGTACCTCTTGCACGGGATCCCCCTAATACGATGCCTTCTATATAAGGCAAAGAGGATAATTTTTCTGTCACTGATTGAATAATATTATCTATCATACTGAATCACTCCTTTCAATATCAAAAGCTATATCCCATGCTGAGAAACGCCTTTTTTGCCATGTGTTCCTTATGCTTTACGTATATTTCTATGGAAAGGGGGCCTTCAAAATTCATCTTGAAGGCCTTATTTTTTCTGATTAGAGGTCTAACCTACTTAACGTTTAGTTAAAATCAATAACCTCTTTCACGGCCTACTTACGATCTGTCAAATACGAAAAGTAAAATAATTATCGGACTAAGTTTAATTTCTTATCTTTAATTTCATAAATTACATCAGCCACATTTTCAAGTAACCGTTTGTCATGGGTGATAAACATGATCGTTCCTGCATATTCCTTCATTAGTATTTCCAAGGCCTCCAGGCTTGGTATGTCAAGGAAGTTGCTCGGTTCATCCATTAGTAGGATGTTATATCTACCCATAAGCATTTTAGCTAGCAATAATTTCATAATTTCGCCACCGCTTAAAATAGATAAGCTTTTTCCAATATCGTTCTGTTTAAACCCCATGGATGCAAGCACGGAACGAATTTCTGAAACATTGTAATCACAATCCTCCTTCATAAACTCCAGGACTTTCTGATTACTGTTGTACTTGTAACCATTTTGTGCAAAGTATCCTATTTTTGCCTTAGGTGAAATAGAAATTCCATCTTCATAGTTTAAGATCATTTGGATTAAAGTTGTTTTTCCTGTTCCATTCCCACCAGTTAGAGCCACTTTTGCTCCAAGCGGAATTTGAAAAGATGCATCTTCAAACAATACCTTATCTCCAAATATTTTAGTAATATCCGTACCGACAATAGGATATGGATTATGGAGCTCCAATGCTTTACTTTGCCTGAAACGAATTCTGCGAATGTCTTCCGGAGCTTCTACATTTCCTAAGGCCGCAATCCGATGCTCTAGAGATTTAGCGGCATTATGCATCTTTTTTTCCTTACTTCCCATTGATTTCTGATGAGCCAAACGCCCTCCACGTTCCGTACTTTTTTTCTTTGAAGCACCTTTTGCCTTCTGTTCTATTTTACGAGCCTGTTTTCGCTTTTCCTCCGCAGCCCTTTCCAATCGGGCACGTTCGGTAACAAATTGCTCGTATTCTGCAACCTGGTTCTTGCGTTCTTCCTCTTTCTGACGAAGATAATCAGAATAGTTTCCCCAATACTCAGTGATTTTGCCATCTTTCAGTTCCCATATTTTATCTACTACCTCATCAAGAAAATAGCGGTCATGGCTAATAACTAACAGTGCACCTGTAAAATATTTTAGCTGTCCGACTAGAAAATCAATTCCTTCACGGTCTAAATGACTCGTAGGTTCATCCGCTAAAATACCATGAACCTGTGCCGATAAAGCTTGTGCTATTTTAAGCCTTGTTTCTTCACCGCCGCTCAAGGTTTGTATATCTAATTGCTTAACACCAAGCTTGCCTACAAGTGCAAAATCTTTTTCCTCCTGCAAGGTTACTTCGTCCAACTGAGGGATATAGGCAAGTTCACCCAGACGATTCATTTTACATCCTAGAGGAGTTAATTCGCCTAAAAGCACCTTGAATAAAGTGCTTTTTCCTGCACCATTTGCTCCTACTAAACCAATACGGTCATAATCATATACTTCTAAATTATCTATATCTAAAACATCGCGTCCTTTAAATTCCACACGAATGTCTTTTGCTTTTAATATCAATTCCATAACATTTTCCTCCTGTCTATAATCGCATGTTTTCATTTGCTTGTACGCAGGGAAAACCCTGCGATTTAAGCAGGAAGAATTACATGAAAATAAGATACATAAATATCCCTCCAATATTGTTTATTTTAAATCAAATTTTCTAATCTCAGTTATCATTGGGCAAACTATTGCAATGCAAATAATTAAAATACCTGATAGTAAAAACCAATGATTTACACCGATTCTATCAGCAAAGAATCCAGAAAGAATTAACCCAATTGGCATAGCAAGAGACATGATACTTCCAGTTAAAGAAAATACACGTCCTAAATATTCAGGCTTTATTTTCTCCTGAAAAAGAGCTGTTTGTACACCGCTGTAAAACGGAACCGAAAGCCCCATTATTGCACAGCAGACTACAAATATGAAAAATCCACTTTGGGGAAGTAATCCTGAAATGGTTAAGCTTATCCCCATCATAAAAATGGATGCCGTTATTAATAAGATTCGCTTTTGGCAATTCCCAAATAACCCTAATAATAGACCCCCTATCAACATACCAGAGGCATAAGCAATCTCCGTAATAGAAATATGCATCGGTGTACCATTAAAATATTCCATAGTGATTAAAGGATATAATGCATTTATGGGCATATAAATAAACATATATAATGTTCCAACGAGTAATAAAGCAAATAATCCTTTATTTTGCCGTAGTACAGCCATTCCTTCTTTCATTTCTCTTATGAAATTTGGTTTCAAACTTTGCACTTGATCACCCAGCTTAGGAATACGTACAATTGCTACCGTAATAGATGCAATCACAGCACCCAATACATCGATGGCAATAATAGCATTTAGTTCCCAAACGGAGTATAAGAGTGCTGCAACCGCCGGACTAACAATATAGCTTATAGACTGCAAAGACTGACTATAGCCTGCACATTTCGTAAGCTGTTCTTCTGGTACTAAAAGTGGCGTAACCGCATTGAGAGCTGGGGTGTGAAAAGCCGTTCCAATGCTACGGATAAACAATACTACCATAACCATCCAGATAGGTAGCTCCATATACAATGCAACAATAGCAAGCACTGCCCCAGCTGCTGCGATAATTAAATCAGCACCAATCATTATCTTCTTCCTATCATGACGATCCACTAATACACCAATAGCTGGTCCAAAGACCGCATAGGGTAAAAAACCTACTAGTGAAGCCATAGACAAGACCATCGCAGATCCTGTTTTCTCTGTAAGGTAAAAAATGATCGCCATTTGCAGGATGGCACTAGTGATTAATGATACTGCCTGCCCTGCCCATATTGTATAAAACTTAAGTTTCCAATTGTTGTATTTTTCCATTTATATTATCTCCTTCATATTATTTTGCTTGAATTTCTATTTTAATAGCATTCTAGGCAATAAAAAATGCAGGCCTAAATCCACAATGTGGCTTTTGGTCTGCATACATACAATTTGGAAACATTCATATTAAAGACATAGTTAAATAAAGGTATAGTTAAATAACTTATATCTCACCGTAACTAATGAATGCTCAATATCGTATAAATAAGCACAACAAAAAAGCCTATCATCGGGGATAGATTCTGCTTTTTTTATTGCCAGCTTATCTTAAACGCATTGAGGCTGTCATAGTTTCGGTTCCTCCTAAACTCTTATTTGTATCAGCATATATTTTAACACAATAAGTTGGGGTTTGTCAAGTTTTTTGTATAAGTTTTGAAAAAAGCCACGGACAGTACAACAAACATATACATCTCAGGAAGATAATAATGAAAAAATCCGAGAGCCGGAAGAACACCTCCAACTCTCGGAAATCCTTTATTTTCAAGCCTTTTTCGGTATTCAGTTCTGTACTTTTGACATCAAAACTACACACTCCACATGCACCGTATCGGGGAACATATCCACGCCGCACAGCCGTGCTGGCGCATACCCCATCCCCGCCAAGGTCGCCGCATCTCGTGCAAGCGTTGCGGGGTTGCAG
>DMWH01000081.1:0-308 GCA_003483345.1 Clostridiales bacterium
AAAGTGAAAACTAATTTCGAAAAATATATAAGGGTTCAAACGCGGAGAGGTTATACAGGAGCACAAGTTGCGAGAATGCTTTTAAATCAAAACGGATTGCATGATATACCTATAGAAGCAGCACAGGGGCAATTAGGAGACCACTACGACCCCATAAAACGCGTGCTAAGGCTGTCAGGAGAAGTATATCAAGGAAGCTCTATTGCTTCTGTCAGTGTGGCTGCACATGAAGTGGGTCATGCCATACAGCATGCTAACGGTTATGTGCCCTTATCTGTAAGGAATATGATTTTTCCTGTTGCAAGATT
>DMWH01000081.1:374-5889 GCA_003483345.1 Clostridiales bacterium
CCCGTAGAGTTTAACGCTAGCAATAGGGCTTTGGAAATGCTTGATGCTAACGGATATATCTACGATGAAGAAATAAATGGAGCTAAGAATGTACTTAATGCTGCGGCATTAACTTATGTGGCTGCTATGGCAACCGGATTGGCACAGCTCATGAGATTAATTCTTATCAGAAACCGGAGAAGATAATTAATAGAAAAAATTAAAACTATATGATATTTTGTAACCAAGCCGGCATGTCTTCATAATATATATTAAAACAAAATATTGGAGTTTGATAATATGTATAATGAAAATAAATTTGAAAAAGGGCATCCTTATTGCCCTCCCGTATATGGAAATGAGACATGTAATACTACAGAAATAAAAGAAATATTGGAAGTATTAGTACCGGTAACGGTTGCCCCAGAGGTAGAAGTTGGTAATGCTGCTGTGACCGTTGTAGGCGAGCCGTGCGTTAGACCGCTTCCTTGCTCAAGCTTGAGCAGAAATGGGATTTGTAAATTTTTAGTAACTCAAAAACTGTGTGTGCAAGTGCCTATCACTTTTAATGCCACTGCAAGAGCAAATGACGGATTATCAACAGATTGTTTTGAAAATAGATGCCCAAGACAATGTTGATTCAAATCAAAATTTATATATAAGTTGAATTATAAAAGCTCCGGTTTTTTCTGGAGTTTTTATATACTGAATCAATCATAATGGAAGATGTCTATTGCATGGAGGTGTAATAATTGAATAGTAAAGATAATAAAAATACTTCCAACAGCTTTTCAGGAGGAATATTTGTAACAGCAGATGAACTAAATAATATGAATTTTTTAAGCGGCAAACAATTAGGTGACGGCAAAGAACAATTCAGCAATATTAAGCAATGGACCAAAAGTATGAAAGATATAGAAGCAGAACAAAAAAATAAGCAGGAAATAATTGCTGAAATAAGAAAACTAGAAGAAAAAATTGATTATGTAGTAAAAAAACTTGAACAAATTGAACCCAATACAGGAACCAATGCCGGAATCAATAACGCAACTAATTATAAAACTAATTCTACATGGAAAGATAAAATAAAAATGTGGTAAACAGATAAAAAATAGCCAGAATTTTCTGGCTATTATATTATCATGGAATAATACAACTTGGTATTGCGTGATCAACAAATTCTTCATGCACTGTGATATTAGTAGCTGTAGGAGGTTGATTGAATCTTAGTTGCAGATAAGGTGTTACGCCTTCTACCCATACATTTTCATGCTTCCATAATTTATCAACTACATTTGCTGTAAATATAACTTGTTGCCCTTCTGTATCAATTTCACATTGTGAATCAATTACTATGCATGATCCATCTATTAAAGTCATAAAGAAAGCGAAACCAGTATCAACAATTTCATTACCTGTATCAGTTCTGTACCAATTAGACGCAGCATTTAAAGTTTCATCAAGTACTGTAATTTCTTTTACCCAGAATATAGAGGTGCCGTTAACAACAAATTCTAATACAAGCTGACCTTCAACGGTTACTGTAATAGTAGGCACTCCCTCAACGCAATTAAATTCTTCATTTGCACAAGTTACTCTAAAGAAACAGTTTTCAGGCGGTAACCCCGGTGGTATATCAAATACGCCCCTGCAATCACGGTTTGGATTTGTTGTTGCATTTGGCCAAGGAATAAATTTTTCAAATGGATCAAATGCGTGTATTAGTAAAACATGAGGTACACAAATATCTACACAACGCAAATCTCTTTCTTCATTTAATTCCCTCGTTATTCCAAACTCCGTACTAAGACTGTTAAGACGAGGTATTAAATCACATGCCATAAAATCATCTCCGAAAATATTTATTAAACCATACATAATCTATGGTTAATATATAATATGACTTGTCTCAATAAATGTTCTCAAATTAATCAAATTTTTTTATACCAAAGTGTGTTCTAAAAAAATTTTAATTCCTATTCCTACCAAGATTACTCCACCGAGAATTTCTGCTTTTTGTTTAAACAATTGCCCACATTTTTTCCCTAAATTAGAACCTATTATAGAATTAACAAAAGTAATTATACCTATGAACAGGGCAGCACTGAAAATGTTCACTTTCATAACGGCAAATCCTATACCTACAGCTAATGCATCTATACTTGTTGCTAAAGCTTGAAAGAACAATGTTTTTGATGTTAGGTGTTTTGCACCTGTTATGCATACTTCCGGATATTTAAGTTCCCGGACTGCTTCAACAATCATTTTTACGCCTATGAAACCAAGTAAAACCAGTGCAATCCAATGGTCTAAAAATGATATGGCATTACTGAATGCTGAGCCTATAAAGAAACCTAAAACAGGCATAAATGCTTGAAAGAAACCGAAAGCAGCCGCAGTTGTAATAATTTGTTTTTTATGTATATTTCCGTAGCACATACCGTTTGATATTGATACGGCACAAGCGTCCATGGATAATCCTAAGGATGTAAATATTAGTGTTATGGAACTCATTTTGCCTCCAAAGTTTATAGCTCATATTATTGAGTTTTTCTATATGGTTTATAACTATATTATAATTTGTTTAATACAAAAATTATATCATTCAATATTGTTTATTTCAAGGCTATTGTGTAGAAAGTGACAGCCAACTAACTTTCAAGTTAGTGACATAAAGGATAATCCGTGAAAAGTACATTGACATAAATAGTCAATTATTGTATATTTATATCAATAATTACTTTACAAGGGGCTAGGCAAGACATAAATAAAATGCAAAATTCTATATGGATTCAAAAATCTTGGAGGAATTAAAATTATGGTATATTTATTAATTGCATTTGGAGTGCTTATTTTAATTGAAGGTTTAATCATTTATAAACTAATTATGAAAAATAATAAAAGATTATTTAGTCAACCAATTAATGCAGAAAAAATTATTAACAAGGAAAACGATTTATCCGGCAAATATTTAGAGCTCATAAGCAGGTTCTCATTTTCAGTTGAGGAAATATATATGGAAATGAAGGAAATATCAGGTAAAGTTGAAAATATAATATCAGAATCAGAAGAACAGACAGCCAGTATGATATCCATATCAGAAGTAATAGAAAACATTTATAATAATGTTGAAATAAATCTTGCCGGTTCACAAACTTCATCTGAAATATCAAAAAAAACTCATGAAGAAATATACAAAAAAATAATGCAGCTTCAAGACAACATTGATGAATTATCAAGAGTAAGAAGTTTATTAGATAATATAAGCAATTTAATTGCAGATTTAGAAACGAAGACTTTAAATGCGGAATCCTTAATAAGTAGAATAAATAATATTTCACAGCAAACTAATTTATTAGCAATAAATGCATCTATTGAAGCTTCAAGAGCCGGCGAATATGGTAAGGGTTTTTCTGTAATAGCAGTTGAGATTAGGTCATTAGCAGCTGAAACTAATGAAGTTTCTAATGTTATATCTGAGATAATAAAAGAGTTAAGAAGTTCATTTGTCAATACTAAAAAAGAGTTAATAGATGTTCTTGACAAAATCGAAGAACAAACTATAAGTATTGATAAAACCATTGTAAGTTTTAAAAATATAGAAAACATATCCAAGGAGCTATATAATAAAACCAGTGATATATCATTTAATTCACAAAAGATTGTTGAACAAATATATAATCTTAAAGAATTCATTAATTCAACAACACTTTCAGTTGAAGAAGTAACAAAATCAATTGTTGATGTTAATCAATCAGTATTATTAGAAACTAAATCAGTAGATAATTTAAATAGCAGTATCAGTAAATTCGAAGAAGTAAATTTTGAATTTTTACAATTAGTAAAGGATTATTATCCTGATAACAGGATTATTATAGCTACGATGCCTTATGAGCCATTTATAATTTATGATATTGAAAAAAATATTGTTTCGGGAATAGATATTGATATGATTAATGAAATCTATTCAGAAGCAGGTTATCAAGTTGAATATAAAATAGTACCATGGGAAACTTCTATTAATATGGCCAAAAAGGGTTTAGTAGATATTCTTCCTACAATAGAAATTAATGAAGAAAGAGAAGAATTTTTGGATTTTTCTATTAATTATAGAAATGAAAGCAGATACAATTTTTATACAAGCAAAGAAAATAATATTTCTATTGGCAATATAGATGATTTAAGCGGTAAACGTGTAGGGGTATTAACAGGATATAAATATTACGCAGAATTTGATCAAAACACCTCCTTCGATAGAAATTATAGCTTTAAAGAGGAAATAATGTTTCAAAAATTATTGAAAGGGCAAATAGATGTAGTAATTTTGAATTCGTATTCCGGAAATTACTTATTTAATAAGTTAAATCTTGTTGATAGAGTAAAGGAAGAAAAATACAAATATGCTCACCCGGATACAAGTGAATCAAGAATAGGGTTTGTTAAAGCTAAAAATAACAAGCACCTTCTTGATTTGTTTAATAAGAGATTTAAAGAATTAGAAAAAGACGGCACAATAAAGAAGATAACAGAAAAATATTTAACTTGAGTCATAATGATAGTCTAGAAAACTGAGTGCTCACATTAACTTTGAGATAGCATAAATAAAATATAGAAAAATCAAATATATTATTGACATATGTCACAATAGAGGTATAATTAATATAAACAATGAATTAGGAGGTTTATTATGACTTATAGCCCTGCTTTAGGAAGTACGATAAGCAATACAAAAATGAGGACGCCGGAAAACGTTTCTCCGTATTCCGGAATGTGTTCAGTATGCACAGCTAATTGTATCGGTACCTGTGAAATAGGATTATCGGCAGTGAGAGGCTCAGAAGCAACTTTTCCATATCGTAGAGATATAAATCAATTTGCTTCAGAAAAAGATTATCCGTTAGACTTTTCTCATCTATCTATTAATGGAAGAGTATTCGGAGCATTGGGATGTGAAGAGGATGCTAATAAAGCTACATACACGAATGTGAAAACTGAAACTGAATTTGGCATAAAAAACAAAGTAAAAATGAAAATGCCGATAATTTTGCCTGCCATTGCAAAATTAAATTGGAAAGATTACTTTGTAGGGGCTGCTCTTGCAGGAGTATCGGTGGTAATCGGCGAAGATGCTATTCCAAATGATAAAAATTTAGTATTGGAAAACGGAAAAGTAGTTTCAGCTCCTCTAGTTGGAGAAATGGTAGACATGTTCAGGAAATACTCCAGAGGGTATGGGGAAATCATTATGCAGGCAAACTATGATGATGAGAATTCCGGAGTATTAGATTACGTTATACCAAAATTAGGCGTAAAATCCGTGGAGCTTAAATTCGGCCAAGCTGCAAAAGGAATTCAAGGAATGGGAAGGACTAATTCATTAGAGGAAGCTCTAAAACTTCAAAATAAAGGATATTTGGTGTATCCTGACCCATCGGACGAAAAAGTTGCTGAAAATTTCAAAAATGGAAAAGGACCTATATTTGAAAAAATCGGGAAGCTTCCTATATGGAATGAAGAAATTCTCAAAAACCGCATT
>DMWH01000289.1 GCA_003483345.1 Clostridiales bacterium
AATATTATTTGCAGGGACGGCAATTACAGCATCAGGACGGAAACTGAAAATGAAGCATGGAACTGTGCATATGTTTCAGGGAACAGATGTATACTAAACAATGATAAATTTCCTGAAAGCAGCGTTACAATCGAAAATTATAAATTAAATGATACATTGCTGCATGATTTTGATTTCGGGAAATTTGATGTATTTGAAGACATTCCGGAAGAACTGGTTTATTGGGATGGTGAATACAAGCATGTATTAAATTTTAGCAAAGACAATATGCTTCCAAAGACAATTTTTATTTATAAATATGATAAATTGGTAAAAGCTATACAGTATGAAAAAATAAATATTGAGGAATAATATTAATAATTATTTACGAATAATACAAATGTTACCATACAACTTATATGTTTATTGTGTTAAAATATAATATAACTGTGCAATTGCGAGGTGTGTATCTTGGCGGAGAATAAAAAAGTACTGATTTCCATCCCTGCAAATTTGTTGAGGGAATTGGATAATGCGGTAAAAGAAGAAGGAACAAACAGAAGTGACTTTATCAGGAAATCCATAAGGTTTTATTTGATTGAAAAAAGAAAGCTTGAAATCAGAAACAAGATGAAAGCAGGCTATTTGGAAATGAGTAAAATCAACAAGAGCATTACTGAAGAATACTCAGAAGGGGATTATGAAGACTTTTTAAGCTATGAAACTAAATTATTAGGAAGTGAATAGTTTGATTGTTAAAAGGGGAGATGTATACTATGCCGATTTGAGCCCCGTAATTGGCTCGGAACAGGGAGGGGTAAGACCGGTATTAGTTGTGCAAAATGATATTGGGAATAGATACAGCCCTACAGTGATTGTATCTGCTATTACGTCTCAGATAAACAAGGCGAAGCTGCCTACTCATATTGAAATAAGTTCTGAGGATTTCAGCCTTCCTAAGGACTCTGTTGTTTTGCTCGAACAAATCAGAACAATAGATAAAAGAAGGCTTAAAGAAAAAATTGGACGTTTTGATAAAAACCTCATGGGAGAGGTGGATGATTGTTTAAAAATCAGCTTGGGGCTGATAGACTTTTAGAAGACCTAACCCTGTTTTTCAGAATCTTGTCTGAAAAACAGGGTTAGGTTTTTCTTGGCGAATTTCCAGTTTATGCGACTTTTACAGGTTATTTGTTATACCATTATTTCTTAACAGTGTCCTTACGTTTCCTATCATATATAATGAGCCTGAAAAGGCTATTATTTCATTTTTGCCTGCGTTTTTAATAATAGGCAGCATATCTTCGTAGTTTTCCAAAGGAATCACTTTTATATCCGAATACTTTTTTATTAGTCCGGCTAAGTCTGCTGCTTTTAATGCTCGCGGGCTTAAAGGAGTTAAAGTATAAATTTCTTTTGCTAATGGCAATATTAATTGCAAAGCTTCTTCGGGAGATTTATCTTTTAAAATACCGAAGAAAAATGTTACTTTGTCCTTGAAATATTCCTTTAAAGTGTTTGTAAAGCTGCGGATGCCGTCAATATTGTGCCCCCCGTCAAGAATAACATAGGGGTTTTTATTTATTATTTCAAATCTGCCGGGATGTTTACAGTTTGAAAAACCATTTTCTATACTTTTTGTGCTTATGTCGTAACCTTTATCTTTAATAATTTCCAAAGCCGAAAGTGCAGTCAGTGCGTTTAAAAGCTGATGTTCTCCCAATAAGTTTATTTTTAGCTCCGGTAGCTCAAATACATCTCTTTTTAAATATTTAAACCATTGTCCAGTAATATCGGATTTTGTTTTTTCGATATTGCTTTTATCAGCTTCATAGACTTTTGCATTTTTTTCTTTTGCCACATCCTTTATAACATTTGTTATATTTATTGTCTGAGGATAGATTATGACAGTGGAATTTTCCTTTATTATGCCTGCTTTTTCAAAGGCTATCTTTTCCAATGTGTTTCCCAGCTGCTCCATGTGGTCATAGCTTATGGAAGTAATAACGCTGAGCAAGGGTTTTTTTATTACATTGGTTGCATCAAATCTTCCTCCCATTCCGACTTCAAGAACCAAAAAATCAATATTCTGCTCCTGAAAGTATTTAAAGCCTATGGCGGTTACAACCTCAAATTCGGTAGGATGATCATATCCTTCCGAAACCATTGTATTAACTTTATCTCTTACCAATTCCGCAATTCTTGTCAGGGAATCTTTATCAATTTTCTGCTTATTAATTTGAATTCTTTCCGTGAACTCTTCTAAGTAGGGACTAATGAATAAACCTGTCTTGTATCCTGATTCCATCAGCACATCATGAATTAAGTTGCAGGTTGATCCTTTACCGTTTGTTCCTGCAACATGTATGATTTTGCAGCAGTCCTGCGGGTTACCCAATAATTCCATAAGTCTTTTGATTCTTTCAAGACCGAGTTTTGAGCCGAATTTATATGTAGAATGAATAAATTGCAATGCTTCGTCGTAATTCATAATAACCTCTCTAATATAATTTTATTAATTTTACAATACTTTTGTTTCTTTTTCAATGTAATTGTTTAATACAGTATTGCTTTTCTATAAAAATAATAAAAGTTGTCAACAAATGTTTATTATGTTAAAATATCATAGAATTTAAGGAAGTCGAAGGGATTAATATGATAGATGTAAAAAAACTCGACAGAGTGCTTCTTAGTGTTGAAAAACCTGCTCGTTACGTTGGAAGCGAGCTTAACTCGGTGGTTAAAAATAAAGATATTGATATAAGATTTGCATTTGCGTTTCCGGATATATATGAAGTCGGAATGTCTCATACCGGACTGCATATTTTGTATCATTTAATGAACAGTATGGAAAATGTATGGTGTGAAAGGGTATTTGCACCTTGGACAGATATGGAAGAAGTTATGAGGAAAAATAACATTCCTTTGTATGGCTTGGAAAGCAAGGATGACCTTACTGCCTTTGATTTTGTTGGATTTACTCTCCAATATGAAATGAGCTACACAAATGTTTTAAACATGCTTGATTTAGGTAATATACCTATAAAATCAAAGGACAGAGGTAATGATATGCCCTTGGTAATTGCAGGAGGTCCTTGTGTATATAATCCGGAGCCTCTGCATGAAATAATAGATTTATTCGTTGTTGGTGAAGCTGAAGAGGTTTTGCCTGAACTGTTGAATTTATATAACGAAGAAAAGAAAAATGTCTATGATAAACTTAAATTTCTTGAAAAGGCGGCATCAATAGAAGGTATATATATTCCGCAATTTTATGAAGAAATATATAATAACGACGGTACGATTAAAGAAAGAATAGTGTTAAATCCAAATGCCAAAGAAACAATAAAGAAACGTATTATTAAGGATTTAAGCAAAAGCTATTATCCTGAAAAAAGTATACTGCCCTATATTGATGTGGTTCATGACAGAGTAGTTTTGGAATTATTCCGTGGCTGTACGAGAGGCTGCCGTTTTTGTCAGGCCGGGATGGTTTACAGACCTGTAAGGGAAAGAAGTACCGATACGCTGATAAATCAAGCCGAGAGACTTCTAAGCTCAACAGGTCATGATGAAGTATCATTAACTTCCCTAAGCTCCGGAGATTATTCATGTCTACCGGATTTAACTATAAGGCTGTTAGATAAGTACGAAAATCAAAATATAAGTATTTCTCTGCCTTCGTTGAGGCTTGATTCTATGACCTTTGATATTATCGAAAGACTGCAGGAAGTTCGTAAATCCGGCCTTACATTTGCACCGGAAGCAGGAACTCAAAGGATGAGAGATGTTATAAATAAGAATCTGACGGAAGAACAAATTTTGGGACCGGTTGAAACTGCTTTTAAATTAGGGTGGTCAACGGTTAAATTGTATTTCATGATAGGGCTCCCCGGTGAAACAATGGAAGATGTGCTCGGAATCAAAGAGCTTTCTTATAAAATCAAGGATAAATTTTTCCACAGACCTAAGGATGAGATAAAAGGAAATTTAAAAATAAATGTAAGTGCCGCCTGCTTTGTACCAAAACCTTTTACACCCTTTCAGTGGGCTGCACAAAACAATATGGATGAATTCTATGAAAAGGCAAAAGTATTGCAAAGAGAAATTAAAGATAAAAAAATTTCCTTCAGCTACCATGAACCTAAATTAAGTTATTTGGAAGCTGTATTTGCAAGGGGAGACAGAAAATTATCCAAGGCTTTGATTAAAGCATGGGAAAAAGGATGCCGCTTTGACGGGTGGTACGATATATTTGATTTTGACAAGTGGATGAATGCATTTGAAGAAACAAACATTGACCCTGATTTTTTTGCATTGAGACAAAGGGAAGTAAGAGAAATTTTACCATGGGATTTTATAGACATTGGAGTTAAGAAAGAATACTTAGTCAGCGAATATGAAAAAGCATTAGACTTTGATACTACTCCTGACTGCAGGCAAAGGTGTACAAACTGCGGTGTAAACTATAATTTATGGGGAGGTGCTTGCCCTCATGTGCAAAATAATATGTAAATACAGCAAGACAGGATATTTAAAATATATTTCCCACTTGGATGTTTTAAGATTTATCCAAAGGTCGGTAAAAAGGGCAGGCATAAAGGCTAAATATTCGGAAGGATTTAATCCTCATATGAAAACATCGTTTGGATACCCCTTGTCGCTGGGAATAGAAAGTATTGGGGAGTATTTTGAATTAGAGCTTAATGAAAATATTGAGCCGGAGTTATTTAAAGACAAAATGAACTCTGTGATGCCAAAGGAAATGCAGATAATTAAAGCCGATTATTCCAATGATGCCGAATCTCTTATGAAAAG
>DMWH01000195.1 GCA_003483345.1 Clostridiales bacterium
AAAACGAGAGTATTCATCAATAGCAGTATATTGATAAAATTTCTCGTCTTTAACATCTCCAACAAGGCAGACTGACGGCACAAATTTAACGTCAATTTGAACTCGTTGACCAGGAAAAGTCATTTTCTCATAAGGCTTAGGCACATATTTGGGGTTACGAGGTTTAACCGCCATGTTGCCTAAGCGGCGCAACACACGGTATAATCCTGTAATAGAACGAGAATAACCACGTCTTCTAAGTTTGACCCAGAAAACGACTAAACCGGCATGAGGATTTCTGCGACGCATATTAGAAATTAGCTTTAATTCTTCTTCTGTATGCTGATTTGGGTGGCTATGCGGACGATGGGAGCGATCAGCGAGTGATTGCAGCGTACCGTTGTAGCGTTTACGCCAGCGATAAATGTACTGACGGTTAGTTTTGTAGCGTATGGCAGTTTTAGTAACACCGTATTTAAAAGAATATTCAATTACTGCTTGCCTAAACCTCATATATTGTGTTATAATATTCATATACGGAACCTCCTTTCTGGCGTATGTTTTTTTGTGGTGAATTAATTATAACACAAATTAGTAGTTTCCGTATTCTTTTTTGCAAATAAATATATGAATTTTTTAGTAATAGTAGTATGTGGGAAGAGTTTTCCACACTTTCCACATCTATTTGTAACACACCTATTGTAACCCAACAAAAAAAGAACAGCATTTGTGATAAACGAAGTTGACTGGTTAGAGATTTTATGATATAATATTCATGTGTGCTATCAATAGAGAGGGATAATACAATGTTGAATTGGTTTAAAGAATTAGAGCCTGTGAAAGTAGACACAAATATATGGAAGCCTTTTATACAAAATGAATGGTTTAACAGAAACTTCATGTTTATTTCTAGAATACTACAATTTATTTTAATAGTGGGTTCCATTCTTTTTGGGGTTTGGGACTATTTTCCAGCCTCAAAAAATTTAATTCTTGTTTTATTAGTATTTGTTGTACATGAAGGAATACACATTATAACAATTTATAGGAATGGCAATGTTAACTTGACTCGTTCAAAATTAGATTTTTGGATTTACACTGATAAAGTTTTAACAAAAACACACTTTTGGATATTTATGACTGCACCAATTCTTATTTTATCAGCAATCCCTGTGTTATTGTATTTTTGTACTAATGGAATTTTGAATGAATTAATGCTATTTATTGCATGGGTAAATCTAATAATAGCACGAACTGATATTATAAATTCTATTTTGATTTTACTTAAACCTTCTGGATCCGTTTTTTGTAGAGGATATTATTATGTTATAAAAAAACATAGTAATAAATACAATGTAATACATAAATAAATATTATTTATATTTTAAATTAATATCGTAGAAAAGCTGTCGGAACTGATATAACTTCAGATAGCTTTTTTAGTATGACTGGCATATCATAATACTATGATGAAAGTCCAAAAGGGCGTAGTTGCCAACGAACCCGATAGCGAATGCAAGTTTCACATCGTGAGGTGTGGGAGAGAGGAAACAGTAGCGAAATCGTAACCTGATGGACAGAAACCTAATATTAAGGCTTATTGAGTGGGTAAGCTGACTAAAGACAGTGAAGCCCCAAAGGTAAACGTAAACTCAATGGGTAAATTAGGCAGGTAGACGAGGAAAGAATTATGGCTTATCCCGTGAGGTCTTACGGCGGTAGTAATACGGGCGGGGGGTGCGGACATATTCTTGGACTCCGAAAGGAGTAATAGATGTATACAAATGAGCAACAAGAGCGAGCGCTGAAAGACTTTGAACGCTTGGGATCCGTTCAAGCTGTTATTAATCTATTAGGATATCCAACAAGAAATACACTCTATGAGTGGAATAAAGCAGTAAGGATAAACAAGCAAAACCAGCATGGATCTCTTGATAAACCATACGAAATTAAAAACAGAAACATAAATTCACCATTGCATCCACGGAATCCCGACATAAATGTAAAATTAAATGCAATTTACCGTTGCTTTTCTCTCGGAGAAGGTGTAGAATATGTATCAAAGGAAATAGGATATACCAGTATCTATACATGGTATAGGAAATATCAGAAATTCGGGGTTGCAGGGCTTATGTCATCAAAAACGCACAAGGAAATATATTTCGTATAAGGGAGAAATCAGCCGGGAAGTGAAAAATATCATAGAGTGTGATTTTCATGCTGATAAACCAAATACCAAATGGCTTACCGACATAACAGAATTTGCAATTCCTGCGGGAAAGGTATATCTTTCGCCGATTATTGATTGTTTTGATGGAATGGTCGCAAGTTGGAACATCAGCACAACTCCGGACTCTATATTAGTTAACAAAATGCTTGATGATGCTGTAGGTAAACTAAAACCATCAGAGCATCCTCTTATACATACCGACAGAGGATGCCATTACCGCTGGCCGGGCTGGATAAAACGGATGGAGGATGCAGGTCTGACACGCTCCATGTCAAAGAAAGGCTGTTCGCCTGATAACGCTGCCTGTGAGGGATTTTTCGGCAGATTAAAAAATGAGATGTTTTATGGTCGTTCGTGGACAGGCGTGGAGATGAAGGCTTTTGTAGATGAAATTAACAGCTATATCCAATGGTATAATACAAAACGAATTAAGCAGTCCCTGGGATATATGAGCCCGGTAGAGTACAGACATAGTCTTGGATTATCAGAATGAAGCAGTCCAAGAATATGTCCGCACCCCCTCGTGCGAAATTTTTCCTGTAAATTAAGCTTCTATGGCAAAATTTATACTTTTAGGGCAGGGCATTCGTCCT
>DMWH01000108.1:0-371 GCA_003483345.1 Clostridiales bacterium
GTAAGAATTTTTCAAGAAGCATTCAATTTGCCTGTTACCGGAATTGTGGATAGAGATACATGGTACCGAATACGCTTTATTTATATTGCTGTTACAAACATAGCCGAGTTAGTATCCGCAGGACTTACCTATGAAGAACTTCAAGAACTCTATGCAAATATTGTATTGCAGGGAGCAACATTACCGATAGTGGTATATATAGAATTTTTTTTGAACGTCTTATCCCAAAGATACGATGCAATAGAGCCTGTTGAAATAGACACGTTCTACGGTCCTGATACTGATGAAGCAGTAAGACAATTTCAAATTATTATGGGGTTGAATCCTACCGGAATAGTAGACCAACAAACATTGAATTTGCTGTTTCGGGA
>DMWH01000108.1:464-1180 GCA_003483345.1 Clostridiales bacterium
GAAATAAGACCTGTTGAGATTGATGGCATATATGGTCCTGACACAACTGCTGCAGTTATTATCTTCCAAAATTTATATGGGCTGCCTGTTACCGGCATTGTTAATGAAGAAACATGGAATAAATTAAACGAAGTATATCAGTTGTCTCTTCTTGAAAGAGAAACTAATACATAAAAAGGAGATATTATGGTTACTGATTTAAGCTTTAACAAAAATCTGGTGATGGTAATTCAAAACCATCTTAATAACATAAAAAATCTATATCCTTCACTGCCTTCTGTTACCCCAACGGGAATATATGATGAAGCAACTCAAAATGCAGTCCTTATTTTTCAAAAAATCAAGGGACTCTCTCCTACCGGTTTCGTGGATGTTCCAACATTGAATGCATTAGTACATGAAAACCACGAATGTGTAAAAAAAACTCAAACGCCCTACAAAATTTCGTTCAGCACCCGTGACTTTGTTGACGTGAAACTAGGGGACCAAAGAGATATAGTATATGTGATAAAAATTATGATTAACGGATTTTGCAGAAGATATGCCAATTATAATAAATTAGAAGTTACAAACGTATTTGATGAAGAAACCGAAGAAGCAGTAAGACTTTTTCAGCAAAGGAGTATGCTCCCCCCAAGCGGAATAGTCGATATTAAAACATGGAATGCCTTAGTTAAAATATATGATGTTTGCAGATTATACAAAGAAAACAGTTG
>DMWH01000108.1:1220-3297 GCA_003483345.1 Clostridiales bacterium
TAGCGAAGGATCTCATTTTTTATTTAGCCCATTGACAATCTATGTAGTTTTGATAAAATATGGTTAGCACTCGACTGCTCCGAGTGCTAATACAATGTAATACAAAAAATTAAAAAATAGGGTTAGATCATTTTAAGAAAGGAAGATAAAATGGCTAAAAAACAATTTAAATCAGAATCAAAGCGACTTTTGAACTTAATGATTAATTCCATTTACACTCACAAGGAAATATTTCTGAGAGAGCTTATTTCAAATGCGAGTGATGCGATTGACAAGAGATACTATATGTCTTTAAGGGACAATAATATTGATTTTAACAAAGATGACTTTTACATAAGAATTACCCCAAATGAAGAGGAAAGAATTTTAAGGGTATCTGACACGGGAATCGGCATGTCAAAGGAAGAGCTCGATTCAAATCTTGGTATCATAGCAAAAAGCGGCTCTTTTGATTTTAAAGAGAATAATGAAATAAAAGAAGATGTGGATATAATCGGACAATTCGGAGTCGGGTTTTATTCTGCATTTATGGTTTCAGAAAAGGTAACGGTTATAAGCAAAAGAGCAGATTCCGAGGAAGCATATAAATGGGAGTCAACGGGAGCAGACGGATATACAATCACACCATGCAAAAAAGATAGTGTTGGAACGGATATAATCATGAAAATCAAACCTAGCACTGAAGATGAAGATTATGATGAGTTCCTTGATGCTTACAACATAAAATCACTGGTTAAGAAATATTCCGATTTCATTAAATATCCCATCAAGATGATGATGAAAAAAAGAAAGCTAAAAGAAGGAACGGAAAATGAATATGAAGATTATTTTGAAGATGAAATTTTAAACAGCATGGTCCCCATATGGAGGAAAAATAAAAGCGAGCTTAAGGAAGAAGATTATCATAACTTCTATACGGAAAAACATTTCGGCTATGAAAAACCTTTGAAATATACTCATGTAAGCGCTGAAGGAGTAGTAAGCTACAATGCAATATTATATATTCCCGCAAGAGCACCTTTTGATTTCTATACAAAGGAATTCGAAAAAGGCCTTGAGCTTTATTCAAACGGTGTAATGATTATGAAAAAATGCGGTGATTTATTGCCCGATTATTTCGGTTTTGTGCAGGGATTGGTTGATTCGCCCGATTTTTCTCTGAATATTTCAAGAGAAGTATTGCAGCATGACAAACAGCTTCAATTTATAGCAAAGAAAATCAAGGAAAAAATAAAAAGCGAACTCTTGTCTATGCTGAAGGAAGATAGAGAAACTTATGAAAAATTCTTTATAAATTTTGGGAAAGTTTTAAAATACGGCTTATACAGCGATTGGGGCTTAAACAAGGAATTTCTTCAGGATTTAGTAATGTTTTATTCATCTTATGAAGAAAAACTAACAACCCTTGATGAATATGTGAGTCGAATGAAGGAAGACCAAAAATACATATATTATGCAGCCGGAGAAAGTGTTGATAAATTATCAAAACTTCCTCAGGCGGAACTCATCGCTGACAAGGGATTTGAAATTCTCTATTTTACAGATGAAATAGATGAATTTGCAATAAAAGTTTTATTAAACTACAAAGACAAAGAGTTTAAGAATATATCAAGCTCCGACCTGGATATTAAATCAGAAGATGACAATACCGACAATGTTGAAGAAAATAAAGAGTTGTTTGCTTTTATGAAGGAATCACTTGGTGAAAAAGTTAAAGAGGTGAGAGCTTCAAAAAGACTCAAAACTCATCCCGTGTGCCTTGCTACCGAAGGTGAATTATCGATAGAAATGGAAAAGGTGTTAAATGCACTGCCTGATAAACCTTCAAGCATCCATGCGGAAAAAATTCTTGAAATTAACACCGGCCATCAAATTTTTGAAAAATTAAAAGATGCATTTCATAATGATAAAGAAAAATTTAAAAAGCTTTCAAACGTATTATTTAATCAAGCATTGCTTATTGAAGGGCTTACAATCGAAGACCCCGTCCAATATGCAAATGATATATATGAACTAATATGACAAGGGGACGGGGGTATTGTCATAAATTGTCCAACGAGAACCGTCCCCTCTGGAC
>DMWH01000039.1:0-1919 GCA_003483345.1 Clostridiales bacterium
CCCCCGTCCCCTTGTCATTTAAGGTTAAGTTTTTGTATATGGTGAAAATAAATTTTACTCCGTTGTGTTCATGTATTTCTGATGCATAAGTGAGAAGCCAATCCTTGTCTTCATCGAAATTATGCAAATATGTATCCGCTTCCAATATGGCGTCAAATTTGGTAATATAAGCTTCACTGCAATAGGGATAAAGCTCCTTGTACAATATACCTCCACCTATTAAAAACACATCGTCGCTCTCGTATTTTTTTAACTCTTCAAACAAAGCTTCTTTTGAATTAACTATGATGCAACCTTCCTTTTTAAAATTCACATCACTTGTCATAACTATATTTGTTCTGTTTTTTAAGGGGGTCCCGCCGGGAAGAGAAAGAAGTGTTTTTCTGCCCATAACGACGACCTTGTTCAATGTAGTTTTTTTAAAAAATTCCATATCTTCAGGCACATTGAACAAGAGCTCTCCCTTATTTCCTATTCCCCAATCTCTTGCTACCGCAACTATTAATTTCATGGTTTCTCCTTTATACCGCTATCGGTACCTTTACTTTAAAAGGATTGTATTGGTAATTAATCAACCTAAAACTATCGACAGTAAATTTATAAAAATCATCTATATTATCTATTTCCAATGTCGGCGGCTCATGCTCTTCCATTTCAATAAGCTCTTCTATTATGGGAACATGCTTGTCATAAATATGAGCATCGGCAATTACATGAACTAATTCTCCTGCAACCAGTCCGCTTACCTGAGCCATCATATGTACCAATATTGAATATTGCACCACATTCCAGTTGTTGGCTGCCAAGACATCCTGAGAGCGCTGATTTAATATGGCATTTAACTTGTTTCCGGAAACATTGAAAGTCATGCTGTATGCGCATGGATATAAGTGCATTTCATGCAGGTCTTGGAAATTATAAATATTTGTTAAAATTCTTCTGCTTGCCGGATTATTTTTTAAATCATATAAAACCCTGTCTACCTGGTCGAATTCGCCTTCCTTGTATTTATGTTTTATTCCGAGTTGGTAACCGTAAGCCTTGCCAATGGAGCCTGTTTCGTCTGCCCAGGAATCCCAAATACGGCTGTTTAAATCATTTACGTTATTTGATTTTTTCTGCCATATCCACAAAAGTTCATCAACTGCAGCTCTGAAATTTGTTTTTCTCAGTGTTAGAATAGGAAAACTTTCCTGTAAATTGTATCTGTTTACTATGCCAAACTTCTTAATAGTGTGAGCAGGCGTGCCGTCCTCCCATCTTGGTCTTACATCGTAATCAGTATCCCATACTCCCTTAGTCAATATATCTTTACACATCTCTTTAAAAATTTTATCTGCAGTACTCATAATTCCTCCCACGCATTATATATTATAGCCAAAGCTTTTGCTTCATTGTTTGCATTCATTATATATTAGAAGGAATCGTTTTACAAGAAATAATTGGACATAAATAGGAACTGTAAACTTAAGTTCCCTCTTATTTCATGGAATTTTCTTTGATAAAACTTTTTATCTGCATTTTTTGTTCAAAATCCGAAACTCTTAAGGCTTCTGATTCTTCGTTATCGAAATTTTTGAAATATATGCACATATCGCCGTCCTTAGTATCATCATACCTTATGCACCTGAATCCATTATCGTACATTTTTTTAATCTTCTCTAATTCGTTCATAATATTCACCCCTTATGTTTTATACATATTATTGACCAAATAAAGGAAATTATGACTGAATTAAAGAAAAAAATAAGCCTTATTGCATTTCTTGCACAGGCTTATGCTGTTCGAAGCTCCCTTGCTTCATAACTTTTTTCATCTAAGGCTTCTAGCACATTTCTGTCAAACAAAGATTCAACAGAAGGAACTATAACGTTGGCTACATCTTTTAAATTAATTTTACTGCTTACTCCGGACAGTAC
>DMWH01000039.1:1934-2501 GCA_003483345.1 Clostridiales bacterium
ACCTCTCCGGGCTCCAAATTATACATGCTGCAAAATTTCATGCACATATCCTTGTGAGGTTTTCTTTTCATTTTACCGTCATAGGAGCCTATAAAGTCGAAGCTGTCATTTAAGTTCAGCTTATTAATCATATGCATTGCTGATTGCATGGAATCTGCCGTTGCCAAACCCATTTTTATATTGTTTGAATTCAAATGTTCATACAATTTTCTTATGCTGACAATTTCTTTAAACTCAACATCATCCCTTAAAACTTCATTTCTCAATAGTCCGACCACATGAGTTTCAAATTTGTCAAAGTCTATATTTATATACTTATTCAGTATGCAATGAAGCTCATAAGCCACATCTTCATGCGATTTATAAGCCAAGGCACCAAAAGGCTCCACTCCCTTTTCCTTTATGCCGATAGCTCTTTGCAGCTCTATATTAAGTTTGTTATTATTCAAATTATATTCATTTAGTATTGTTTCAATTGTATTGATTCCGGCATTTCTCCACAATGAAAAATCTATCAAGGTGCCGTCCTTATCAAACAGTATTCCTTTTATCATTTTATCACCTCCT
>DMWH01000002.1:0-1906 GCA_003483345.1 Clostridiales bacterium
TATCACGATATAATATTCGATTTGACATTTGTTGCCTAATGAGGTATAATGTATTGATAGGAGGTGCAGCATGTTTAATTTAGGCGACAAAGTAGTATACCCCATGCACGGAGCCGGTGTAATTGAAACTATGGAATCCAAGGAAATCTTAGGTGAAATTAAAAACTATTATGTACTGAAAATGCCCATAGGGGAAATGAAATTGATGATACCTGTGGATAATGTGAATAATATAGGTTTAAGAAACATCATCGATAAACATGCAGTAGAGGAAGTATATAAGGTTTTAAAACAAAAAGCAGAAATTAATGACTCTAACTGGAATAAGAGATATAGGGATAACATGACAAAAATGAAGACGGGAGATATTTTCGAAGTTGCTCAGGTTGTAAGGGATTTAACCTACAGGGACAGGGAAAAAGGCCTTTCAACCGGAGAAAAGAAAATGTTAGTAAGTGCAAAACAAATGCTCATAAGCGAGATTACGCTTGCAACCGGCATGGACAGTGAGGAGATACAGGATTATATGGACGAAATTATTAACTTTGATGCATTAGAATAGTAAATTTGCTCTAATGCATTTTTTCTGCATCAGAATTTTTGGTGCATACATTTAGCCGGATGTCAAATTTAATAGAATATTAATGAATTCTTATTGTATTATTTCGATAATAGTTATAGCCAAATATCAAAAAATATGTTACATTATAAATAATACTAAATAATATAACTTTTAATGGTTATACTTGTAAGGAGGTGATAATATGATTGATAAGATTGTAAAAGCGGTTATAGCTGTTATAGGTGCATCTCTGGGAGCAGTATCGGGTGTATTGTTAAATAACAGCGGTCTTCTTGAATTACCAAGTTTGCAAAGTACATTAGTAATTATAGGTATTAGTTTAGTTTTTGGAATTATATTTTTTCTTCTTTCTTCTAAAATTAAAAAGACCGGTTTGAAAATAATAGAAGCTCTTGAGACCGAAATATTGAAATTTTCCACTATGGACATAGTGCTGGGATCCTTAGGACTGATAGTAGGATTCATAATAGCATTTCTTATAAGCCAGCCCCTATCCGACATTAAGTATGTAGGTACTATTATTTCAGTTATTTCATTTGTATTTTTCGGATATCTGGGTGTAAAGGTTGCTACAAGAAAAAAAGACGATGTTTTATGGCCTCAAATATTAAATTTAAAAAAGAGCTCAACGGTTAAAAAACAAGAGAAGAATAAAAAAGAAATAATATCTCCAAAAATTCTTGATACCAGTGTAATTATTGACGGAAGAATATCTGATATTTGCAAAACAGGATTCATAGAAGGAACCTTAGTAATTCCGGAATTTGTATTGAAGGAACTCAGACATATTGCAGATTCCTCTGACAGCCTTAAGCGCAACAGGGGAAGAAGAGGTTTGGATATTTTGAATATTCTTCAAAAAGACGATACCGTAAATGTTGTTATTGAATCAAAAGACTACGATGATGGTATTGAAGTAGATGTAAAGCTTTTGAAGTTGGCAAAAGAATTAGGCGGCAAGGTGCTGACAAATGACTTTAATTTAAATAAGGTCGCTGAATTTCAAGGGGTTGAAGTGTTGAACATCAACGAGCTGGCAAATGCAGTAAAGCCTGTCGTACTGCCCGGAGAAGAAATGACTGTAATGATTGTCAAAGACGGCAAGGAATCAGGGCAAGGATTGGCCTACTTGGATGACGGTACCATGATTGTAGTAGAAGGCGGCAAGAAATGCATCGGCGATTCGGTAGTGGTTACCGTTACCAGTGTTTTGCAGACTGCAGCAGGAAGAATGATTTTTGCTAAACTAAAAAATGTAATCAATAACAAAGCAGTTTAATGACAAGGGGACGGGGGTATTGTCACAATCTCCACGAAGAGTCT
>DMWH01000002.1:1921-3910 GCA_003483345.1 Clostridiales bacterium
AACTATATTAAACGTATATTATTAAAGGGTTTCGGTAAAAATAGTTTATGATTGCGTTTTGGGAGGTGTCATTATGATTGTTGCAATAAGAGCCTTAATATTGTATGCAGTCTTGCTGATTGCAATGCGCATAATGGGGAAAGGTGATTTAGGAGAGCTGCAGCCTTTTGACTTGGTTGTATCATTAGTATTGGCAGAGCTTGCCGTAATGCCTATGGAAGATTTGGATGCTCCCTTATTTCATGGTTTAATGGCTACTGCCGTTGTAATGTTCTTGCAGTGTTTAATATCATATATTACACTCAAAAGCAATTCAGCAAGGAAAGTTATATGCGGAACTCCTTCGGTAATTTATGACCATGGAAAGTTTAATATTAAAGATATGAATAAACTAAGGATTAACATGAATGATGTATTAGGTCAAATGCGCCTAAAAGGGTATTATGACTTTAAAGATATAGATTATTTGATTATGGAAACTAACGGAGACGTGAGCATCATCGCACCGGAAAGCAAGACAGCCAAAAGGATTAAGAGAATTCCCATCGCTGTGATTTTAGACGGGAAAATTATGTATAATAATTTGGATAAATTTGATATTACAAAGGAAGATCTTGATAAAAGTTTAAAAAAGGAAAATTTACGCTGCAAAGATGTGCTGTACGGCTACATTGATGAAAATGACAAATTTGTTTTTTATAAGAGGTAATTATGAAGATGGTAGTTATTTCGTTGATTATATTGCTATTGATGATAGGTATATGGGCATGGTTTTATTATGGCTCGGTAGACCCTGCTACAACATATTACTGGGATAGTTTAATAAAATTATCGGATATAGTTAGAAATGAAGACTGGGAAACAGCTAAGAGAGATATTTCGATATACACCGATAAATGGTATGAAATAAAAAAAACTTGGGTTTTCTTTATAAACCAAGAAGACCTCGACAATATTGATTCCTCCATACGGCAGCTTAATATTTATATTGAAAATGAAGAAAAAATATTGGCTCAAGCAGAGCTTGAGCACTTAATAGTATTATTTTATGTAATTGACGAAAATGAATGCTTAACCATAGAAAACATCTTNNTTGTAATTTAGTCTATGGTGTTGGAAAGTGTTCCTATACCTTCGATAACACAGTCAACTCTGTCTCCGGGTTTTAAGTATCTCGGAGGATTGAATCCTGCTCCTACACCTGC
The DNA here is from genome assembly GCA_003483345.1 of Clostridiales bacterium. Classification (GTDB taxonomy): domain Bacteria; phylum Bacillota; class Clostridia; order Tissierellales; family Sedimentibacteraceae; genus Sedimentibacter. Next base: position 3,127 of record DMWH01000002.1, read on the forward strand.
CGGAGTTCCCGTCAAAATTATATCTCCGGGATACAATGTTATTCCTGAAGACAGGTCGCTTATGATGTAGGGTATATCAAATATCAAATTATCGGTATTGCCGTTTTGTCTGAGCTCATTGTTTACATAGCTTTGAATTTTTAATTTGGGAGGGAATGATATATTTGATTTATGCACAATGTATGGTCCTATAGGACAAAAGGTATCAAAAGATTTGCCCTTGTGCCATTGACCGTATGTTGTTTGAATGTCCCTTGCGGAAATATCGTTGGCGATGGTATATCCGAATATAATATCTTCTGCTTCCTCTATAGAAACATTCTTGCATTTTTTTCCTATTATTACAGCTAATTCAACCTCATAGTCTAGCTGTTTAACAACATCGGAATGTGAATTAACAACATCTTCATGACCGATGGCAGGATATGCAATTTTACTGAAGTAAATCGGTTTTTGCGGTATATCCGAATTAACGTTCTTTAAGTTTTTAACTTCGCTGATATGGTCTAAATAGTTTTTTCCCAAACAAATAATATTTCTATTAGGGTAGGGAATGGGTGATAAAATTTTAACTTCGCTTAAGCTTATTGCGTCTTTGTATGTATTGATTGTATTTTTTAATTCTTTTAAATTAAAATTGTTAAATATTTTAATAATATCAATCATATCTATATTCGATGCACCTTGTAAAACTTCTGATGCAGGAATAATGCCGCTTTTTTCTTCATTCAGAAAACCAGCCGACTGTACGCTATTATACGAATAAGTTAATAAAAACATAAAG
>DMWH01000169.1 GCA_003483345.1 Clostridiales bacterium
GGCATAAGACCCTCCTTATTAATTAACGGCTACTTTTAAAGTGATAGTATCAATAAACGAACCCGCATCATAAGACCAAAACGTCCCTCCATCACCACTATAGGTGATGGCCATACTCTGTAATGTCCCCGTTTTTGCAGTTTTACCAGACATAAGTTTATACCCCGATTCCCCAAAATTAGGTTCTGTAGACAGGAGAGAAATGTTAGAAAAAAGAGTACCTAATGTGAAAGTATAAGATATTAAATCATTGTCATCGTTTTTTAAATTACTTGCGTTTTCAGAATACACCTTGATTACCCAAGATTTCAAATTACTTTTAAATGTAACAGAAGGCAATAGAACTGTAGCGCCAAGTTCATTAAGATCAAACGTTGTTACAGAACTCTCTGTTACTATATTTAAAATTTGAGGCACTGTACCTGTAATAACAATACTTTGTGTCGCAGATTGGGCAAACAAACCCCACACCAAAAACACAAACAACATACCAAAAAATAAACGTTTCATAGTATCTCCTTATTGAATATAATTAAGCATTTCTAACCATAAATATCAATTAGCCGTAAGGTTTTTACTCTCCAACACTACAATTCTTGCTTCTAATTTTTTAATAATTTCATTCTGTTCTTGAATAGCTTTTATCATAGGCCCAATTAATTCTTCATATCCTATTGTTAAAACATCCTTGCCACCTTTTATTTTGTGGTCTTGATACCCTCCAAAATCAACCCCAAGTTTATCCATAGTTGTTTTTACTTCTTGTGCAATTAAACCATGATGGAATCTGGTTCTTTTTTTCGATCCATCTTTTGGTTTTTCTTTTGAACTTATTATTTTTACTTTCTGTGTTTGTGGTTTTCCATAAGGAGTTGGCACTATTTCTTCATATTCAGTTTCAACTATTTCAACATAATCATCTCGTAAATCCCATCTAAAATCCACAGGCCTCAATTCTTTTATAAAATCCAACCCTAAAACAGTATCTCGTATATCTGCTTTATCTCGTTTATCTGATCTGTCTTGTACAGGGCCATAAGCATAAACAGTTGTGGAAGAATCTCCTAACTGTATTTGATTGCTACCTGTTATTTGAGCATTTTTCCCTATACAAGTAATATTTGTTTCGCTTGTTGCTAAATCTCCAGCACCATGCCCTATTGCAGTATTTCCACTTCCCGTAATCCCATATAAAGCATTGTATCCAATAGCAACATTTTCAAATACATTACCAGCACTAGCCATTGAATAAGCACCAATAGCAACATTCTGATTTCCTGTTACCATGCCTTTGCTTGAATGAGCACCAACAATGACATTATCTTCACCTGTACTCATTTGTGCAGCATTATGCCCAATTGCTATCGATCTTTTAGGATTCCCACCATTATTTAGTGTTAGTGATCCTATGGCAATAGTCCCTTCACCACTATCACCTGGATCATTGTTACCTTTGAAAGCACTCCATCCTATAGCAATACACCAGGGCATCATCCCTGGTCTTTCTTGCGCTACATTTTCACCTATGTTTGTGTGATACCATCCGTATGTACATCTATTTACTGCGCTATTACCTATATCTGTACATCCATACGCTTCAAGATAAGCCCTAGCAACATAAAATCCAATTCCTATGTTGTAAACACCTTCAAGCCCACTATTACCGCTACCACTTTCATCATATCCCTCAAATGCAGAATATCCTATTGCAATATTTAACCCGCCTTTAGCCCATCGTAAAGATTGTCCTCCTATTGCAATATTATTGTTACATCCATAAAAACCATCTGAAGCATAAATCATAGAGCCTGTTCCAATCGCTATATTCTGATAATTGCTACCCGAAGAAAGCCCTCTTAGTGCATCAGAACCTATTGCTATAGTGTCATCAGAATCGTCATTTTGTAATAAAGCATTTGACCCTATGATAATATTTCTATTTCCAGTAGTTAACACATCTCCGCATTTATATCCAATAGCTACATTTTTCTCACCAGTAGTTAATGATTTTAAGCACGAATACCCAAATGCAACATTATAATCTCCTGTCGCTGATTCTGGAATTCCATAATACCCAAGCGAAGTATTATAATCTTCTGTATCAAAAAGAATATTATCCGCATTTATTTGTCCTACAACAGTTCCATCGGGTTTGCAAAAAGTGAAATCAAGTACTTTACCTCTAGCTTTAAATCCTACATTTTCCCCTGCTCCAAACCACCAACCATCCACACCACTACTAACTACATTTCCGTCTTTATCAAACCTATCCCCACCATAAATAGCTCCGCTTGTTAAAACATGAATTTCACTACTAGCTAAACTATCTATAAACGCTCTATTAGCGGCTAACATTTCAAAGTATGTAACCCCAGACCCCGTATATGCCTGTATCTTCTCACTGGCCGTACCGCTTGCAGGATACCCATTATTTACTGCCCAAATTATGTCCGGCCATGCTTCACTAATCATTTCAGTAGTAGGAGGATATTGTTTTTCCCATGTTCCAGATGTAAGTTTGTAAATGCCACATTCTGAAGCATCAGTAGAAAAAGCAACTATTTTATCTCCCTCATTAGCTACAACAGAATCAACCACTAACATATGCTACCCTTCCTTTATATTTAGGTGGGATTACCACTACAGGGGTTCCTGAAAACCGCCTAACATTTCTAGCCGTAACAGTGCTTGTATTTTGACTATATCCCTTACATATATAAGAATATAGGTCTTCCGTGTTATCATATGTACGTTCCAATACCATAACTATTTGATCCATTCTAGCATTATTCACCAATAAAACTAAAGAACCAACAGCTACGGCA
>DMWH01000095.1:0-11221 GCA_003483345.1 Clostridiales bacterium
ATTCCTCCATCCATAAACAATACCCTGTCGCTTATTTCTTTAGCAAAAGCCATTTCGTGTGTAACTATAACGATAGTCATTCCTGATAGTACAAGGTCTTTAATAACCTCTAATACTTCCTTAACCATTTCCGGATCGAGGGCACTTGTAGGCTCATCGAAGAGGATAACCTTTGGCTCCATGGCTAATGCCCTCACAATTGCAAGTCGCTGTTTTTGTCCTCCGGATAGCTTTGTCGGATATTCATTCTTTTTATCTTCCAAACCTACACGCTCCAATAAAGATATTGCTTGCTTTTCTGCTTCTTCCTTAGGAATTCTTCTTTCCAGCACAGGCGCCAGTGTTATATTTTCCAAAACCGTTAAATGTGGAAATACATTAAATAACTGAAATACCATACCTATTTTTTGACGGTGCATGTCTATGTTCACCTTTTTATCAGTTATATTAACTCCTTCAAAAAACACATTCCCGCTGGAGGGCCTCTCCAAAAGATTTAAACATCTTAAAAACGTGCTTTTACCGCTGCCTGACGGACCTATGATTGAAATAACTTCGCCTTCATAGATACTTTGAGAAATATTTTTAAGCACCTCCAACTTACCAAAGCTCTTGCATAAATTTTCTACTTTAATCAAAGCCTCATTATTATTAGTCATTTTGTAACCTCATCTCTAATATGCTTAAACCTTTACTTAACAAACTTGTTACTACAAAATATATTATTCCGGCTATTATAAGAGAAGGAAGTGCCAGGAATGTTGCTGATTGAACAGTTTTATAGGATGTCATAAGTTCTTTAACAAAGAAAACTGAAGCCAGTGAAGTTTGTTTTACCATTGTTATATATTCATTCCCTAGGGCAGGCAGTATATTTTTTACTGCCTGTGGCAATATTATTTTTCGCATCGTGTTCCAATTTGACAGACCCAGACTTTTGGCAGCCTCTGTTTGACCCTTGTCTACTGCTTGAATACCGGCTCTGATAACTTCAGCAACATAGGAGCTTGCATTCACTATTAATGCAATAACGATGCAGGCAGTATCACTTAAATTAAATGGCACCATTTTGGGAAGTAAAAGCCAAAAGAAATAAAGCTGCAGAAGAATTGGAGTACCTCTGAGTATTTCAATATACATTGTGGTTATAACATCCAAGACTTTAATCTTTGACAATTTCATGATTGCAATAATGGTTCCAAGTATCGTTGCAATAAAAACTGTTATTGCAGCAAGCCATAAAGTACCTATTAGACCATCTATGTATACGTAATTATATTTGTTCCATAAATTAATTATTGTTTCCAACCCTATACACTCCGTTTCTTAACTTTATTTCTAAACAAGATTTCTATAATCCAAGTGATTTTGCATATTCGGTATATTCCATGTACCATTTTTCATATAAACCGGTACTTACAACTTCATCAACAATTTTATTGATTTCTTCGGTTAATTCATCTTCTCCCAAAGGTATCCCAACTCTTGTGCCATCCACACTTTCATCAAATTCAAATTCAAAATTTTCAACTATCATTAATCCTGCATTCGGATTAGCATCTATATAAAGTTGAGCCATGGCTATTGATACGGAACAAACATCCGCTTTGTTTTCTTGTACCATTAAAAACCCGTCCGTTGTAGCTGAAACTCTTTTAAATTCCTTATACTCCGGCACCTGTTCATTAACAAACATCTCTTGCAAGGAACCACTTTGTGCAACTATTATCTTGTCTTTAATATCTTCAGGACCTTTAATCTCAGAGGCATCTTCTTTTCTTATAAGTAGTCCGTAACCGGGATTGTCCTTTGAAAAATAATAACCCTTTGACATATTCATTGCTTCAGCCCTGGCCGGTGTATAAGCAAGTGCAGATATGGCCAAATCATATTTTCCATCAGTTATGCTGCTCAGCACTGCTCCAAATTCCAATGGTACAATTCGTAATTCAACACCAAACTTATCCGCAATATATTTTGCAAACTCAACATCGCTTCCTACATATTGTTCCTGACCTTCCTTGGAAGGATCTATAAACTCATATGGTGCAAAATATGGTTCCATAACTACTTCCAAATAGCCCCTTTCCTTTATGGCATCTAACCTGTTAGTACTTTCTGCCTTTGTGGCACTGGAAGTGCATCCGCTAATTACTCCTAATACTATTGCTGTTAAAAGTAAAATTGTTATTAATTTTGTAATCTTTTTTTGTCCGCTCATTTTCTTTTCTCCTTTAATTTATTTAAAATTTTTTTATTTAACAAACAAAAACTCCCGTCATCCAGCTACCGCTAGAGGACGAGAGTATTAGTCACGTGGTCCCACCTCTTTTTATTGATGCTTCACAGCATCAAACTCATCAGGTACAATCATACCTTAGCACTATATCGGGTGCGAGTATCCGAATCAACTACTCCCTGTCGGTTTCGCAGAATTTGCTCCAAGATGTGTTCAATATATCATATTTATGCATTTACACCGCCCATGCACTCTCTATAAAATATGTATATATTTACTCCTTCTTGTCATCGCGTTATCTCTAATTTATTTTACTTAATATAGCACCTATTCTTGATTTCGTCAATAGTATTTTTAATANNTAATAATATTTGTAAGTTTTATTTCATATTTCTAGTCAGTCTGTTATTTTCCTTACAAACCACAATACGTCATACAAAAAATGAGCAAGGCACTCTACGCATGCATAGAGTACCTTGCTCATTCTACACTATTTCTGACCAAATTATTTCTTGTATCCGCATTTAGGGCATACACCGTTTTCATTTAAGGCAATTCCGCATGATGGGCAGCGGTCTATCTTATTTTTGGGCTCGTACTCTTCTGTTGCGCCATTTACTCCGCTTGTAAAGGTAAGCTTGACTATGTTCAGCTTGTCCTTCAGTAAGTCATATACAACTTTAATCATGCCTTCAACGGTCATCGTTTCTTTTGTGACAACCAAACGACATTCCGGATAAGCAGTTGCAAGTTCTGTCTTGAAAGCAGGGCCCTTTTGCTTATTGGTCGGTGCACCGTCTTTGATGCCTTGTGCTTCGTAAACGCCAAGTATAGCGGGAAGCAACGGATCGTCTTCTCTTAAAACCAGCGCATGGTCAAAGTTTTGTAAAACATCCCAAGCTATTTTCTTAATTTCATTACAAGGGAACACCATATTGACTCCCATATTGATGTCGTCTTCTACTTCAATCGTCAGTATTCCCGTATGTCCGTGCAAGTATTGTGCTTCGCCTTTGAACCCATAAAATCTGTGTGCGTATTGCAGGTCTAACGTTGTGAAACTCCTCATTATTGTTCTCCAATCCTATATATATTTACGGGTGGTTTTGCTCCCGTATGCGCACAAAGTCATGTAATATAATAAAAAATCCGGTACAATTTTTATATAACCATATTTGCATTATTTTATTTAGTTTTGTTATACCCCATTTAATTATTTTCAAACTGTTAAATAATTCAAGTCTACAGTGTACTGCTATCACACACAATAAAAACTGAAGCATGGATGAATGTACTGAAATAAAAGGCAAAGCAAAAGACGAAATAAACCAAAAACTAACAAGGCACCCTACAAAATTTCGATGTTGGGTGCCTTGCTTTGATTGATGCTATACTCTATTTTCTAACATCTCAATGTATTTCCACCTCAATAATGAGAAACAACCTGTAAACTCAAATATAAATCTTCAGAATTATTTATGTGTTCTCTTTAATTAATTTAAATGAGTACCCCCAGATCTGGTTTCTTTAATCTTCTCTATAAGGTATTTTCTCAGTTCTTTCAAATCATTTTCTGGAAGTTCATACTCTTCTCCTTTTTTATAATTTGCACCCCACAGGTTTCAACGATAGGAAGATTCAAAAATATGTTCCTTTAATTCATCAAGAATACGGATAAGACATTGAGCCTGTTTTTGTCCCTGTTATTGCTTCGGCAGAGCATATAAGTCCTCAATGCTCATTCCGAAACGCTCTTGTACATATTGTTCAAAGTGAGCAAGGGGCTTATCGTAAAATTCATCGCCTTGGGTTCCAAAAGCATTATTGAACATCCTATGAACCGTATCCTTATCCGGTTGTTCCCAGCCATATTCGTTCCTGGTGAGGTAGATGTCATATGTACAGTTTGCGCCATCCTTTTCAATGTTAATATGGTACATGTCATCTTTTAGGTGATACCACATTATCAAGAAATAACCGTTTACATTGGTATCCATAAGCTCAATATTCCATCCATCAGTATGCTGACCCCATTCCTCTCTGCATATGGCGACCGACTTATAATGAGGTTCTTGGTCTTCATAAACGGCGCAGGTTCCGGCATCGTCGAAACCGAAGCCAAACTTTGCTAAAGAGAATTCCGGCTCAAGGTATTCTGCAAGTGGGGAATTAAGTTCATTGCTTGTTTGCAAAATCAGCACGGCATCAACGGACCTGCTGTCAAATATGAGGGTGTTCCTTATCATCCCATAAGATATATCGACAGCCGGATGCCCATTCCACTCTCTCCATTCATATTTCAGGTCATCAGAAATGCTCTGTTTGGCTTTCTCTGCGTCGTCAAAATAGTATTGCACAGCTACAATAGCTTCCTTGTTTTGCAAGTTTACTTCGATGCTGCATTCAGTAAAATCCGTCTCTATATCCATGTATTCTTTAACGGAGGCCAGAGCATTGAAATTATAATTATCGCGTATAAGTTTAGTATACTTCCCCAAATCCGCATCAGCTACATTGTACTTTATTTCAATGTTGCAAGCTCCGTTTTCATGCTGAATATCATGGGGCTTCGTCTGCTTTATAGTTACTATGCGCCCATCTGTACCCTGAAACTCACAAAAACCACCATTTAAATATTCGTTTACTTTATTTACTTTCTCATCCTCAGTAAGCCCAGCCACATCTGCCTGATAAGCCACGGCTGCATACATATTACCTTCGGCAGCTATGTACAGAATAAAGGGATTCCTGCCTTCAAGTTTAGGCGAACCTTTAATAAAGGACGCTGCGTAAACGGTAAAGATATCCGGCAATTCCATATCAGCATAGGGATTAAAATTGCTATCGAATATATCCATCGATGTATAAGGCTCTACTTCTTGTGCAGGTGCTGGCTCGGTTATTTCAATGGGAACCGCCGGACCGGGCTCTTCCTTTTCCTGTGATTGGACAGGTTCCTGGCTTGTCTCATCAGCAGGTTTATTCGAACATGCCGTCAATAAAACAATGAATACCAATAAAAATAGTAGTATTAAGAACCGTTTCATTCATTCAATCCTCCTTATTTAAATATATCCAAATTCTAATATTTTAATATTTACTATAAAATATACTTTTCAATATAAGCTAAAAACATAATACCATTTATATTATAAAAGAATTTTCAAGCGATATTGACATATGGACTTGGGTGTTAACACATTTATGGATATGCAAATATATAATTATCAGGCATTTTTATTTTATACCATCTGACAAAAATTTACAAATAAAATATAAGACGGTTTTTTATTAATAAAACTACTAAATTCTTGGTTTACATAAATATATTTATGTAAACCATTTTTTACCAATATTCTGTGTCGTCACCCGAATATGAATTTGGATATTAATACTTTATCTTATGCTTCCCTCGCCACCATTAATTCATCGGTAGCTTTGCAATATCCTTTTTCACCGGCAGTTCTGTCCTTCATTACATTCATGTTCTTGAAATGTTACTTCATCCTCTGGACTTTTGTTTTCATAACCAGTCATAATGTCTCCTTTATTAGTCTCATAAAACTTCTTGAGTTCAAAGATTAACCGAACTTAACTCTTATACTAAAAATGTAACTAATAAATTTATTCTTGTATAATCTCCCTGAAAAATTCTATTGCACCCTCTACATCATTTTCATCCGGGCGTCCTTTTGCAATTCCACCGATTAACTTAAAGGGTCCAAATGTATCATAACCTCTGCACCCATAGGTTCCAAGCAACCGGCAGGATTTCTCTTCTATGATCTGTTTCATTTCTATTGTGTAATCACTTTTAATGCCATAGGTATTTATGAGAAACACTTGCTTTTTGTCCGGCAGGTTGTTCTTGGCAAACTCAATAACCGCCTTGCTGAATTTATTGAAATATATTCCGGACGCAAAACCTATTATATCATAATCGGATAAGTCTGTCTCTTTGCATTCAACCACATTGATTAGTTTTATATCCCCCAAATCCTTGATGGCATCCAAAAGTTTCTTTGTGTTACCGTGATGCTGAGAATAATATGCAATCGCAACTTTCAAAAGGGTACCTCCTGTTTTCTTTATTAATCATTTAAAATCGTTTTATTATAATATCATTCTGCAGCAGTACTGTTTTTAGCCGGAATGTAGCAGTATCGTTTTATTAAATATTCTTTTAGAGGAGTATCTGAAATTGTTTGTATAGCTTCATCCCAGTATCCACCAAAAAACTTATTACGTTCTGAATCCGTAAGTATTGATTTCCAGCTTTCGTGTAAAGTCTTTCCTGCTAAATGTCTCAATCCTGGTGAAAAGAATAAATGTTTTTCTGACAAATAATTTAGTTCAACATTTTGGGAATGTGATAAATGAATAACCCGATAATCTTGTATGGAAATATTCGAGGTTAATTGCATTGGAGTTGTTGATTTTGCCAATAAAGTCATCCGTAATAGCTGATAGAAAGGTTCATACCCGAGATCAGACAAACCAAATGTATCCTCATCATGCATATCAAATGGAAAATCTTTCTTTTTCCTTAATTTAGCCAAAACATTTGAATATCTCCTTAAACGTTCATTTCCTTTAAGACCGCCAAACCTATGAGTAAATGTTTTGCTGGGATATGTTTCAGTAAACTTCCATTCAATTAACAATTGGGTAATCTTTCTCTCTATTTTAGCTAGAATATATGCATCGATACTTGTTCGATTTATACCTCTATTGCCCCCAAGTTCATTAATTGGAGATTTAAGCGGACCGACCCATTCAAAAACCACATTCCCCTTATCATCATAACGTTTCCCACCTACATCTTCCCCTGACGGGAATGGAATGATTTCTTCAACGTTAAGTCCATAGTGATTCAAAAAAATAATTAGATCGTTAGTATTTTCTGTCTTTCCTAAATTACCCAGCACATTAATACAAGAGGCAGCACTACTTCTTACATGGTTTAGTTCTGTATGAAGTTTGGCTTTAGGATCAATATTATTAAGAATTGAAACATCAAAAAATTGATTATTTGCCCACTTTGCCTGATATTCATCTGTTAATACAATACAATTATTTTTCATATCGTCCCCCTATTAGTTTTTATTTATCTGGAGATGGAAAAAATTTATGCAAGTTATCCGGTTAACAAACTATTCGTTATTTTTTATAAACATTATAACATAAAATTTATCAGTTTATTATATAAATAATAATGAAAAAACACCCTCACGGGTGCTTATTTTATCTTTTTATCTTATTATTGTCATTCTCTGTCAAGGTTCATCAGGAAGATTGCCTTAACCCTGACGGTTTTGCAATTCCATTTGTAATGGCTGAAATAAACTGAAACTAACCCGAAGAATTGCAATTGAAGCAATAGAAAGATAGGCGTTTACTGTCAGGCCAAGAATAATACAAGATATAACAGACATCCCATACAAAATGAATGTAAGCTTCATTGTACCAAGCATCCGAGTCAGTCTTTCAGAAAAAGTGCCTAAAAGCCCAACCAATGTAACACCAATATAGATATATCCTATTGCAGCATCGGTTAATCCAGATTTTACATATTGAAGCTGATTCAAAAAAACCGTTATGGTTTGGTGAGTTTCATTGAGTAAAGCAACACCAATCAAAAACAAAACAAAATATTTCTTTTTTAAGATTTGCCTTATCAGTATAATAAAATCTCCGGTTATTTCTTTTTCCTTTTTGCCGTTATTGCTTTTCACTTCAATCAACCAAAAAGCAAGTATTGCAGCAATACCATAACAATAAACAGTCAGAAGTCCTGCAGCTCTATAATTATCCTTGAATACAAGAGAATACACTGCAGAAGCAAAAAGCATACCTGTTGTTAGTAAATAATTACATATGCCAAATACTCTCTGTGATTCGTCTTTATTGCAAGATAAGTACAAGATGCTGCTTTCTGGCATTCCTGTAAACAAAGTATCTAGCCAGTTCATAGTTCATGATAACCTCCATTTTTTCTCTTTGTTGAACTGAGAGTGTACCTTTTTTCTTACCTAGTTAAAATTGAAATGATATTATTTTTATATATCAAGATTGCCAACCATACTGTCCTTTGGATTTCATTATATTTTTATTGTAAACATTATAACACATATATTTCATATTAGCATAAAAATGGCAACAAAAAATAACCAAGTAACAAATAAAATCACTCTGTTAAGAGCATCCTGTATTAATATTTCCTTCTAATCACATAATAATATTCATTATCCACATATACCATCCCATGACTTGAATTCTTCATGTTTTTTCGCGATATACTATGCTCCTTCAATTGCACACGTTAAGAATTTTGGAAGTCTACTTACTCTCATTAGATACCAAATATGGACTGTCAAAACGTTTTTCAAATGCATTATTTTTTTAAGCTTCCTGTTCCAGAAAAAGTTGACTAATCCAAGTTTGGAAAATATTTTAAAAAGAATTATTGAAACCTTATCAAGATATATTGGCTTAGCCAGTTGTTGAATCTTTATTGGATTAAAAGTCCCTTCATTAACTAAATCCACAATGACATTTACCAATGGCTCAATCATTTTCTTTTGCACTTCAGTCGGTCTAAGCTGTAAGCCTTCCACTCCTCCCTTAATGGCAGTACCTATATAAGTTCTTCCTAACCTAAGAGTCAATTGCTCAAAATATGCCTCTAGATAGTAAGACTGGCTGCTTTCCGGAAAACCGGATTGTATAAAATAGCTCATACTCCCTTGGGAAGGAATTAATTTTTCAATAAATTTCATGACATGAGAAGGCATTGCATGAACGTAGAGAGGCATAAAGAACATAACATGTTTCTCATTTTTAAAAGAATCTGCCCATACTTCCCATTTGTCTGTCTCTTTCAAATTGCGAATCTCAACCCTGTTAAAAAGTGCTTCTTTGACTTTTTCAAGAATAATTGATGAATTACTGCCGCTCCTTCTGGGAGAACCATTGTAAATCACCAGTTTATCAATAGGTTCGTTCAATTTACCAATAGTACCTGTCCTTTTTGCTTTTCTAGGTTGCATCTCTCTCAATTTAACATTATTATCAATGAGATAGGCCTTTGATTGGAATTGGTAGGCAGTTCGATACAAATAATCCTCAATAACTTGCTCTTCTTTATTTGTTAAACCTGTTTTGTCATAGTAAAATACCATATCCGGATATCTTTTATATCGGGCAACATGGTGGCATTCTCCATCTACAATTTCTATATACGGATTGTAGTGAGGTATTGTCCTATCAAAAAAAGCCTTTGCTCTATGGTTGATAAATCCTTGTGCTGTATCCATTAGCAAGATTATGGTGTCACTATTTATATAATCGGGATAAATTTCAGTCATTTGATCTACCATAACACATCTGCCGGGAGTCTTTAGCCAGCAGTTCCAACATCCAATGCAAGATTTTATTGATTGATCTCCAAATTTAATAATTCTCAAAGGTTCATCAAACAAATCTTTTATTGATTCATAAATTTCACAATCTGTGTTCTCTCTTAAATCAAATAAGGTTTTCAATTTCTCTCCTCTGCTACCTTGAGTATTTTTATTATGATTTCATACAATTATATTTATATGGAATTTATACCATTCATGTAATTACCATAAGTATATGTCTCATTTAATGCTATACAGCAAAAAAAGAAGCACCATCTGTTTCCTAGCACTTTACTTTGCCATCAAAACGCTCTTCAGGTCTTCCATAGACTTTGTTCTCCATTACCTTACCGGTAGAAAACTTCTGACATGTCCTTGCTCTATGCTATAAAAATTTTCTTTAATTCTTTTGATTTTGTAATTTTCCATATTTGTATCACCTTTATACATATTATGTTATGTTTGGATAGTTTGTATAATATAAACATTACTAATTATTATTTATATCATTTTGTTTATACAACGAGATAAAAGGTTGTAAAACAAATCCCCATATTAAAATCCATATAATATTAGGAACTAATAAACGTTTAATGGTCATATAACCCATTGGTATTAACATTATTATCAAATTTAATAATATAGAAAAACCTGTAACACTATAAACTGTACCACAATCTTTACAAATGTATTTATATCTGTTTCTAATGAATTGTTTATAATAATCTATAAATTTTATATTTGCCTCGCAATTACTACATGCTCTCATCATATAAATACATTTAACCCCTTTACTTTATATAAAAATATTAGGTACACATTATATTACTTATACGTTGTAATATTTTATAATAAAACACACCATAATTGTAACTCATTTACAATTTAAAAGCAAACTATAAGTTTTAGGCTCTCTGTGAACATAGTACCTGGACATATAGTCGGGATCTGCCCAGTCAATAGCCGTATATCCCACAATCTCGATGCTTGGCAAAGAATAATTTATCATCTGAGTTTTGCTGTATTTTGAGGGAGGAGCCGGCGGTGCTATTATTGTCACAGGTTTTTCGAAGCCGTAATTGACAGTTACAATATCCGAGTATATGGCTCGCAGCTTGCCGGGCTCTGTATCCTCTGTAATTGCAACTGCACGCAGATAATATTTTATGTACTCACCGGCTTTCATTTCAGACGCCGGTTTACCGAATAGTTTAAAATCAACGGTAATGGAATTATCAAGGTCCGTATGGGGAGAAATCGGTACTAAATCATCAACGTTGTACTCCCTCTCATATACAAGATTTTCATCCTCGAGATATGTTTGACTTTTATCGAAATCCTCGTTGTAAACCTGTACATATATTTTCTTTGTACCTTCATCCAGTCCAACTTTGGGAAGAATATATTGTTCGTTATCATTGTAAATTCAAACTTTTCCCTGTTGTTTTTGGATATGGTCGGAGGTTTTTCGAATCTGACGGTTCCTGCAGCTTCAATTGTTTGAGCTGTTGTTGTGCTGAATTTTTTGTAGGTTCTTAAAAGTAAAATTATCGCCTGTTCTCTAGGTGTGTTTGAAAGA
>DMWH01000095.1:11333-11613 GCA_003483345.1 Clostridiales bacterium
GAAAATGCTTTTAAAATTTCTGTATTGCTTGTATCCTTAAAAGGATTATCGGTGTATGTGGGAGTCTGTCCGGTAAGCTTTTCATAAAGCTTTATTACCAATGTGCAGAATTCCTCGCGGGTTATGTACTTGTTGAAATTATTTGTTACTTGAGGATAAGTGAGAAATAAATCATAAGCTTCTTTTATTTCAGGTTCTGCCCAAAAGCTCTGGGTACCGTCAAATTGGAGCGGTTCAACGTTTTCTTCGATTTTATATCTTCGGTGCATTCATTCTATCT
>DMWH01000184.1 GCA_003483345.1 Clostridiales bacterium
TATGAATAGTGATAAGAAAAAAATAATCAGTATTATTGTAACAATTGTAATTGGAATAGTGTTGGGGTTTTTCGGCGTGATGGTATCCGTTTTTTCCGATGGAAGTACATACGAAAGGATAATTACAATATTGATTATCCTAATAATATATGGCGTTCTAAGCTTGATTATAGGGTTTATAAGACCTGTTAAACCATGGGGGCATATGCTGTCGTTAAGCTTACCCGGTGTAATCATGCTTGGTTTTTACAGTATCAAAGAATTCAATGCCTTATACATAGTCTATATAGCATTGATACTCTTGATGACTTATTTTGGAACTAAAAGCGGAAAATCAATGAAAAGAAAAAAGAATTAATCAATCTAACTGTTTAAACACTTTATTATTATCGCGATTATAGATATAAGCTGAAAAAACGGAAGTAATGGGGATTGCAAACAAAATACCCATGCTGCCGATTATTGCTTGAATAATTTCAAACACTATCATTTCAAGATTAAATAATAATAGTGTATCTTTGTAATGAACCATTAGAATCAATACTACAGATAAAGAACTGCCTATATAAGCTAAAATCAATGTATTAGTCATAGTTCCTATGGCATCTTGTCCTATGTTGAATCCTGATTTAAGCATTGTTTTAAAGCTTTTTTGATACATGTTTTCAGACAGTTCATTCATTGCGGAAGCAATTGTCATTGATACGTCCATTACTGCTCCGAGAGAACCGATTACTATTCCTGCCCATAAAATTGCTTTTAAATCAATTGGAGTTTCAGGATTAATCATCAATAAGAATATAGAATCATCGTCTATTAAACCGGTTAAATGCAATTTATCGCTGATAATAAATGCCAGTAACCCTGAAATGAGCAATCCTCCTAAATTCCCTACAATTGCACAAAATGTTTTTTTATTGGCTCCGTTAAGCAGCAGCAATGTCATGAAAATAATATAAATACTTACTATAATTGAAGAAATATAAATATTTTTTCCTTTTATGATTGAAGGTATAAATACCATAAATATGGCGAGACATGTAAATATGAGAGAAATTATTGTATTTATTCCTTTCCTTTTTCCAAACAACACTATCAGAGCTAAAAATCCTAATAACAATCCCCATAGAAATGTATTCCTGTCATATTCTAAAAATGTCCAGTCTTCGCCTTCTCCGGTTCTTGAAATAAGCGAAGAAATAATTATTTTATCGCCTTCTTCCACAATCTTAGGATTAACAGCTACAATATCATCTATATATTGATAAGCCTCAACAATACTGCCTTTAAGCTCATCATTGGTTATTTCAGCCTTAAAAGTTACAGTGGTCGTAGAATAATCTTCATAGTCTAATTCCTCGCTTATTACCTCTCCTACGGATAAAACACGCGCTCTATATGATTTATTGTATTCCTGCTCAACAAATTCAGGATTATTAATATTGTATCCTATTATTATAAATAAAATAGAAAGCAATAATGTCAGTATGTAGATAACATTCTCAGATAATTTATTTTTCATAACTACCTCTTTATTAACAATTTAATGCTTTTAAAAGTATACCATAAAAATGACAATCATCAATAAAAAAAATTAAGTTCAAACTAAAATTAGGAACCTTATGTAAAACGAATATATTATTTCAATATTTGCATACTATCAAAAGAGGTGAAATGTATGAGCGAAATAGAAGACCTAATTAAAGATATTGAAAAACTCAAGATGAACTTAGACAAATTAATTAACAGCAAAAGTTTTGACCTTCAAGACCCGGAGATAGTATCTGCAAGTAAAATACTTAATGCGGCTATTACAAAATATAACGAATTGATTAATGAAAAATATAATTAATGTCAATTTATTATATAGAGTCATGTAATTTTAAAAAAAAATAAAAATTTTTTAAAAAAATGTTTAAAGAAAAAATTCTTGGGTATAAGTATTGTACAACAGAAGTTTTATAATAATTATAACCGAAGTCAATATCATTATCATTTGTTATGAAAGAGTTGTGGTCTGAACCGTTAACATTCAGATTATATAAAGCAATTATGACATAACAAGGTAAGAAGATTGGTAGAGTGATAATTAATAAGACTGATGTTGAATATATACCATGAGGTATAGAATGGGTATCCAAGCAAACAGGTAGCGCCTGATATCATAATAATTTGGGTTCTATAATAAATGTTGGGGTGTGTAAAAACACTTCAACATTTTTTTAATGAAAAGTATAAAAAAATGTAGAGCAAAATAGAAAATTCCATTAGAATAAAGTCACCACAACCATTCAAAGGAGGTTTCTAAATGCTCTACAAAAATAATTATATCGAAAAACTATTAGGAATTAAAGGGGTAATTTTAAGAAATATTGAAGAAAATAATACAAGCATTACCATAAGTATTGAATTAGAGGTAAAAGACCATATATGTCCTTGCTGTGGCAATAAAACCAGAAAGATACATGACTACAGAACTCAAATAATCAAAGAAGCTCCAATGTTTGGGAAGCATACATATTACAAATACAGAAAAAGAAGATATGTTTGTAGTATTTGCAATAAAAGGTTTTATGAGGATGTGTCTTTTGCCCCGAGATATCACAGGATGACATCAAGGCTTGTCAGCCTGATTATTGAAAAGATGAGAAGCACACATTCAATGAAAAGTATTGCTGAAGAATGCAATATTTCTGTAAATACCATTACCAGGGTTTTTAATTATGTTAATTACTCTTTTAGGCACCTGCCGGGTGTATTATCCATAGATGAATTTAAAGGTAATGCAGGCAAGTATAAATATCAATGTATATTAACCGATCCTAAAAACAAAAAAGTACTTGATATCTTAGAAGGAAGAGAACAACATATATTGACTGACTATTTTAAAGACTTTAAAGATAGAAAAAATGTTAAATATATTATTATGGACATGTGGAAGCCATATAAGGAAGTAGCTGAAGCGTTTTTCAAAAATTCCACCATAGTAATCGATAAATATCATTTTATACGTCAGGCAAACTGGGCATTTGAAAGGGTAAGAAAGAGCGAGCAGAAGAAGTTTGCCGATATCAGAAGGAAATATTTCAAAAGAAGCAGGTTTTTGCTGTTAAAAAGGATGAAAACCCTTAACGAAGAGCAGCTCCAGGCAGTCGAAGTAATGCTAAAAACCTCGCCAAAATTAAGTGATGCATACATATTGAAAGAAAAATTTTATGAATTTGTGGACAGCCCTGATCTTGAAAGTGCGAAAAGAAATTTAAAGGCTTGGTACCTGTTTGCAGCTGCCTGTAATGTACCCGAATTTAATGAATGTGTAAAGACTATTAACAATTGGGAAAAGTATATTTTAAACTCTTTTACCTGTCCATATACAAATGGATATACGGAAGGGACAAACAACAAAATTAAGGTTCTTAAAAGGAACGCATACGGTGTCAGGAATTTCAAAAGATTCAGAAACAGGATACTTCATGTGATGAGTTAGTCGACCGGTGCAAACTCTGAAACATAGCAAGTACACCCGCATGCGGGTGTACTTGCTATGTTTCAAAACCTATAATTAACATAAATATGGGTGGTTAAGCTAAAAACTGCTCAAACACCCATATTATTAATCATATTTGGTACCTTTATTCTATGTCAGGATTTTCTAACCCCAACAATTGACAAAGAGCC
>DMWH01000086.1:0-489 GCA_003483345.1 Clostridiales bacterium
TCTTCCTCCAAAGCCTTGCGGTCCAATACCTAGCTTATTAATTTCTTCCAGCAATTCTTCTTCTAATTTAGCTACCTTTGAATTTGGATTATGCTCTCCTACTTTTCTAAGAAGAGACTGTTTTGCAATCAAGGTTGTTTTTTCTATCGTTCCGCCTATTCCTATTCCCACTATTATGGGAGGGCATGGATTAGCACCTGCTTTTTCTACAGTATCCACTACGAATTTTTTGATGCCTTTTATACCGTCAGAAGGCTTTAACATTGCAAGAGCGCTCATATTTTCGCTCCCGCCGCCCTTTGGGGCAAATATTAATTTTATCTTATCTCCGGGTACTATCTTTGTGTGAATAATTGCTGGAGTATTATCGCCTGTATTTTTTCTTTCGATAAAGGGGTCATCGACAGCAGACTTTCGAAGATATCCGTTTAAATAACCTCTTCTTACTCCTTCGTTAATTGCTTCATTTAAATCTCCGCCCACCAATCT
>DMWH01000086.1:550-2364 GCA_003483345.1 Clostridiales bacterium
TCTTTTTCCATTGCATCTTCCAAAGCATTTTTTACATCCTCAGGAAGATAGTAATTAGATTCTATACATAGTTTTTCTACTGTCTTGGTTATGACTTCAACGTTAATCTCTCTCATGCATTACTCCTTCTATAATATTCACGTCCCGTAATTAACCTCTTCATTTATTTATATCAATATTTTTAAAACTTGTCTATACTTATAATAATTTTTATAACATCGACCATATGGAACTATTTTCTAACATTTGTAAATTCATGTAATAATTTTCTTATCTATTGCAAATAATAAATAATAATATTATAATTGAAAATAAAGTACGGGGACACGAGGTACCCGTTCATGAGGGACACGCCTTCATGGTATAGTATAGGACACGCCTTTAGGAATGTTCCCAATTAAAAAAAATCGAGGTCTTGTTGATGACTGAAAGCGAAAAGAAAAAATTTATATTAGATATTGCTTTTATTGTTACAGTATATGCGGTTCTTTATTTTATCTTTGTTTATGTAATTCATTGGGTTATGCCTTTTATAGTAGGCTTTTTAATAGCTTTGGCTCTCAGGCCTGTTTCAAGATTTGTAAACAGGTTTGTGAAGAGCAAGGGAAAAGGCGTTGCTCTATTTGTAATAACAATGTTTTACGTTGTTTTAGCAGTAGTCATATGGTTCCTTACATCCTTTTTAATCACCCAAATTTCAGAACTTATCCATATAATGCCCAGATTATACTTTAACAGAATTGAGCCGGTTCTCCTTGAGTTTAACGATTGGGTTGTTCAAAATGCAGAAACACTTTCTCCAAATGTTGCAAGTACCATTTCACAAATCATAACAAACGGTATCAATTATCTTGCAGATTTTATTAAAAATATATCTATTTCTTTTGTACAACTTGCTACAAGATTAATATCAAATTTCCCGCTGTATTTAGTATCTGTATTATTTACTATTGTTCTATCGGTATTTATCAGTTTGGAATACGATAATATTACAACTTTTTTCAGAAAACAGCTTCCTGAAAAATTTAAAGATACATTTGAAGAAGCACGAAAATTCATAACCGGTACATTGTGGAAAATGATAAAATCCTACATAATAATAATGATTATTACATTTATTGAAGTATATACCGGCTTGTCATTATTAAAGGTTAATTATGTCCTGCCGATTGCTGCGATTATAGCGGTTCTTGACATTATGCCTGTATTGGGAACAGGTAGTGTACTCTTACCTTGGACAATTTTTGAATTTATTTTAAAAAATTATTTTCTTGGATTTGGATTATTAGCTTTATACATTGCAGTTACCGTTATTAGACATATTATAGAGCCAAGAATTGTAGGTCACCAGATAGGACTTCATCCTATAATAACAATTACCGCTATGTATGCAGGTTTAAGGCTGTTTTCAGTGGCAGGAGTAATATTAGGTCCTATTGTTGCCATTACTGTTAAATATTTAAATGATGAAGGGAAAATAAAATTGTTTAAATGATGCGATTCTTCACTTTGTTCAGAATGACGCTCCGCGATATTCATAGCAATGACAAATAAAAAGCAAGGCTGAACCTTGCTTTTTACTGTCTAACAACTTGTATCTTGTATTAATACCATCCTCTTAATTTCATAACTTCAGCTACCTTCTTAACTGAAATCATATAAGTAGCTTCTCTGATTGTACAGTTTTGTTGTTCCTTAAGAGCCCATACATCATTAAATGCTTTTACCATTTTAATTTCTTGTTTTTCTTCTACTTCTTTTTCATCCCAATAATATCCTTGAAGGTTCTGTACCCATTCAAAGTATGAAACAAC
>DMWH01000086.1:2398-3501 GCA_003483345.1 Clostridiales bacterium
TTTAGCCTTAATATTTTCTGCTACTTCTTTAGTTATAGCATTTTCCAAAGCTGCAGGGATTAATATGTCAACTTCTAATTTAAAGAATTCATCAAGACTTATCATTTTAGCTTTTGGATAATCAACTAAATTCTTATGTTCATTAAAGTAAGCAAATAAGTCATTAAAATCCAATCCATCTTCATTGTATATAGCATATGTGCCAACTTTTGGTGCCCATTCTCCAACAGCTACTACTGTACCGCCTTGTCTCTGAATATTTTTAACTGTGTAACGGCCTACGTTACCAAATCCCTGTACGGCAACTTTTGCTTTTGTAAGATCAATTCCATATTTTTTTGCTGCTTCTCTGGTAACTACTGCAATACCAAAACCTGTTGCTTCATTTCTGCCTTCTGAGCCGCCCCATGCTACGGGTTTTCCGGTTATAACACCTAATGATGCAGAGCCGCCGGTTAATTTGATATATTCATCCACCATCCAAGCCATAATTTGTCCGTTTGTTCCTGCGTCAGGTGCCGGTATATCTTCTTTTTCTCCTATGTACTTATACAGTTTTTGGATATAGCCTCTAGAAATTCTTTCTAATTCTCCTTGAGATAATGTCAATGGATCACATATAACTCCACCTTTACCCCCGCCATAAGGAAGACCCATTACTCCGCCTTTAAACGTCATCCAGATAGAAAGAGCTTTAACTTCTTCCAATGTTACGCCGGGATGGAATCTAACTCCGCCTTTTGCAGGACCAACAGCATCATTATGTGATGCTCTGAAGCCTTTGAATACTTTCATGCTTCCATCATCCATTCTAACAGGAATGTTGACTTCAATAACTCTTTGTGGTTCCTTTAAAATCTCATATACATCCGGGTGCAATCCTAAAGCGTCACAAGCTTTTTTTACTTGCATTTGAGAGTTTTCCAATGGATTTAAAACCTCTTTTGCCATTACTATACCTCCAAATTTATTAGTTTATAAGTATTTTTATCTTTAATATTGCTAAATTAATAACAATATTATCGGACAATCTTATTCTATCACCCATTTCAAATTATTTCAAGGATAAAAAATATTATTTGCACTAACAAGAAAATTTATTA
>DMWH01000086.1:3537-3797 GCA_003483345.1 Clostridiales bacterium
CGCTTTCTTTTTTCATCTTGTTGTAATAATAAGTTAGAGAAAATAAACTTTCATTTAAATGAACGTTTTCAACATATACTTCTTCAGGCATTTTTAAATCCTTTGGAGCAAAGTTCCAAATAGCCCTTATGCCGCAACGCACCAATTGCTCGGCAACTTGTTGGCTTACACTCTTTGGAGTGCAGATAACTGCAATGTCTATATGCTCTTTTTTAAGAAATTCTTCTAAATTATCTGAATCCATTATCAATGCATTTCTG
>DMWH01000071.1:0-4523 GCA_003483345.1 Clostridiales bacterium
ACAGGGAGGACATTAAATCCATAGGAAGGTCAACTACCCTGCCTAATGATATTACAGATATTGAAGATGCCAAAGCAATATTGATGGAATTGTCCGATGACATAGGTATGACTGCAAGAGAAAGCGGTAAAAAGGGTAATACAGTCCAAATAACAATTAAATATTCAACTTTTAATACGATAACAAGGCAAATGACAATAAGTCCAACCTGCAATATTAAGGATATTTATGCTGCAGGTGTAAAGCTGCTTGAAAGAAATTGGAGCAATGAGCCTGTGCGTTTATTGGGGATAAGTTTAAGCGGTTTTCAAAACGAGAGCGAGCAGATATCGTTGTTTCAATTGGATAAAAATGAAGCAAAAGGCGATGAAAAAATTGATAATTTAGAAGATACTATTCTAAAAATTCGAAAAAAATACGGAGCTGATATCATAAAGCCCGGAATACCCCATAAGAAGGAATAGTAGAAAGGTAGTGTTATTATGACGATTATTGAATTGTTTTATGAAAATAAAAATGATGACATAGCTGTTCCTATGGCTAAATATATGAAAAATAAATTTCCCTTTTTAGGGATTAAAACTCCTGAAAGAAAAGAGCTGTCAAAGGATTTTTTGAAGGAAAGGAAAAAAGACAAAGAAGTAGATTGGGAATTTATTTTTCATTGCTTTGAATTGCCTGAAAGAGAATTTCAATATTTGGCAATCTCGTACATGGATACGGTTAAAAATTTATTTACAATAAAAGATATGGATAATGTTGAAAGGATAATTAAAACAAAATCTTGGTGGGATAGCGTTGATTCCATAAGCCACATAGTCGGTTACATATGTCTTAAGCATAATGATGTCAGGGAAAAGTATGTTAACGAGTGGATATATTCAGAGAATATTTGGCTGAAAAGGGTTTCGATTTTGTTTCAGTTAAAATATAAGGAAAAAACAGACACTGAATTTTTGGCTAAAGCAATACTCAACAATTCGGAAACTAATGAGTTTTTTGTTGATAAAGCAATAGGTTGGGCACTTCGTGAATATTCAAAAACAAACAAAAAGTGGGTGAAAGAGTTCATAAATAACTCTAGACTGTCTAAATTAAGTATAAGAGAAGGCAGTAAGTATACCGGTGATTAAAATAAAGAAACTCAGGCTTAACCTGAGTTTCTACTTTGTATAACTAACCGCTATTTATTTCATGGTTGCTGCATTTCTGCCGGCAATTCTTCCGAATGTATTAATGTCAGCTAATGCATTTCCTCCAAGTCTGTTAGTTCCATGGATACCGCCTGTAACTTCACCGGCTGCATATAATCCCGGAATAACATTTCCTGAAGTATCTACAACTTGAGCTTCCGTATTTATTTCAATACCACCCATAGTGTGATGTACGGTCGGTTTTCTTGCTCCCGCATAATATGGAGGAGTGTCCATCTTCCACTGATAAAGTGTTCTTCCAAACTCATCAGGTTCGCCGCTTTCAACATGTTTATTGAAATCTTCTACTGCTGCTACTAAATTGTCTGCATTAACTCCAATTTGAGCAGCCAAATCTTCCAATGTATCTGCCTTATAAGCTCTTCCTGCCGCAACCAATTCATCTATGGTTTCATTGAAGTTATTCTTTGTGTCTCCTGTAGGATAGTTATGGCTGTCAAGTATTATCCACAAGAATGCATCTTCTTGTTCGAACAATGCTTTAGTCATAACGTCTCTTCTGGCGCCTTCATCTACGAATCTCTTACCATCTTTGTTTACAAATATACGGTTTTCAACTGCTTGCTCTATATTACCTGCCAAGCTTCCAGTATCAGGATCACCCAACGGTAACAGCTGAATATGCTCCATTCCTACAAGGTTTGCACCGACTTCAACTGCCATTTTAATTCCGTCACCGGTTGCTCCCGGATGGTTAGTCGATAGAGTATTTGATAAATCCGGCCAAGTTTTATTGTATTGATTTAACATTTCAGTATTTTTACTGAATCCGCCTGTTGCTATTACAACACCCTTGTTTGCTTTTGCTATAACCGGACCTTCCGGACCTTCTGCCCTGACTCCTACTGCTTTTCCGTTCTCCATTATAATGTGTGTAGCTTCCGTGTTAACCATTACTTCCATCTCGGAGCTGTTATTTTCAATATAGTTCATGTATGTGGCAATATATCCTGTTCCTAATGGCATTACCGGTCTGTGGGCTCTTGGCCATAATCCTCCAAGAACTGTAAATACGTAATCAGTAAACTCCATTCCTAAACCTTCCAGCCACTCTAATGTCGGATAAGCATTTTCAACCAAAATCTTTATTAATTCCGGATTTCCAACTTTATCTCCGCCTTCATAGGTTTGTTGATAATGCAATTCTATGGAGTCCTCAATTCCTGCCGGTATCTGTCTTCCCGGGTCAACACAATTGTATGCTGCACCTGAAATAATTGTATTTCCACCCGGTTTGGGCATTTTTTCCAATACTAATACAGTTGCTCCGTTTTCGTGAGCGGAAACTGCAGCTGCCAATCCGGCGCCGCCTGCTCCTATAACGACTACGTCTACTTCTTTTTCAGTTGTTACTGAAGCACCTGTTTCAGATTTAACTTCTTTTGCTTTTAATGCTTCAATATCAGCACCTGCTTGTTCAAGAGCATTAGCTACTGCCTCTAAAATACCCTTGCTTGAATATGTAGCTCCTGCTATTGCATCAACGCCTAAACTTTGGTGTTCAACAATATTTACGGGAATGTCTGATATTGCAAGGTCACTAACACCAGGAGTTTCATTATGTGACAAAACCTTAACATCAGTTATTTCATCCTCTGTCACTGTTACTTCAACTTCAATTTCACCGTTAATTCCTGCACCTTTTCCGGTGTATGTACCCGGTGTGTACAATGCGTCGGTTTCTGCCGGCGGTTCTTCAACTGTTGGTTGAGATTGACATCCTGCCACAGAAAACAACATCATTAACACTAAAAGTAATGATAATACTTTTTTACCTTTCTTCATAACATCCTCCTTGAGTTTAATTTTTAATGTCGTTATACAGTACTATTATAGGCCATTGATAATAATTTGTCAATATGAACTTCGTTTGATAATAATGAACAGTACTATCATTACTTCTTAATCATACTTAAAACAACTGACCAAATGGTCATTAATTAACCCGGTAGCCTGCAAATGTGAGTAAATTACTGTAGAGCCTAAAAAAACTGTGCCAGGCACCATAACTGTGCCAGGCACCATAAACTGTGCAAGCGAAGAAATCTCATTATACATTGATATACTTATTGCAATATTCATGAAAAGATAATATAATTCTCTTTAAAGATAAATAGTTAACAAAATAAAGTTGTGACAAAAAATGGAGGAGTGTATGTCAAAAAACTTATTAGATGCAAATCAGTATGAAGAAATTGATAAGATTCTTGAAAAACATGACATGAGCAAACATAATCTCGTAGGGATATTATCGGATGTACAAGCTATGTCACCTGAGCATTACATAACAAAGGAGCAAGCAGAATATATCAGTGATAAGCTTGGTATATTCTTAAGCAATGTATATGATACTGTTACATTTTATGCTGCATTATCGGACAAGCCGAAAGGGAAATATGTAATTCAAATATGCAACTCTACATGCTGCAAGGTAATGAAGTATGAAAAAATTAAAGATGCAATTGAAAAAGAACTAAAAGTTGGAATAGGCGAAATTTCTCCTGATGGAATGTTTTCGTTTGAATACAGCTCTTGCTTCGGTGCTTGTGATATATCACCTGCTATCAGGATTGGAGAAAAGGTTTATGGAAACCTTGACGAGACAAAGGTTATTGATATTATTAAAAACTATCGAGGTGGAACATGGGAAAATCTTTAAGTATTTTAACTAAGAATTTTAAGAATATTAATGTCGATACAATTGATGATTACTTGTCGGCAGGCGGTTATGACGGATTAAAAAAAGTGTTGTCATTGACTCCTGAGGAGGTTATAGAAGTTGTCAAGGCTTCCGGATTAAGAGGCAGAGGGGGAGCAGCTTTTCCTACGGGCAAGAAATGGGAACAGGCAGCAAGAGTAAAAGAAGACTCATACATATTATGCAATGCCGATGAAGGAGAACCGGGAACATTTAAAGACAGATACTTTTTGGAATATGATCCTTACAGAATAATTGAAGGAATGACAATTGCTGCATATGCAGTCGGAGGCAGGGAAGGTTATATATATATCAGAGAGGAATACGGCAGGCAAAAGGAAATATTTTTAAAAGCAATAGAGGCTGGCAAGGCTGCAGGATTTTTGGGAGATAATATCTTTGGAACTGATTTATCCTTTGATATAAAAGTGGTATCAGGTGCGGGAGCATTCATTTGCGGCGAAACAACAGCTCTTATACAATCCATTGAAGGCGGCAGCGGAAGGCCAAGGATTAAATTTCAAAGGACTGCCGTATCAGGTTTATTTAACAGACCTACGCTTGCCAATAATGTTGAGTCATATTGCGTTGTTACAACCCTGTTTAATAAT
>DMWH01000071.1:4577-4949 GCA_003483345.1 Clostridiales bacterium
TTCGGTATTACATTAAGAGAAATAATATATGATATAGGCGGCGGAATAAAAGACGGTAGAGATTTTAAATTTGCTCAAATAGGCGGGGCTTCAGGTCCCCTTATTCCAAAATCCATGTTAGACATTCCATACTCTTATGAAGATTTTGGTAAGGAAGGTTACAGTCTGGGCTCCGGAGCTGTATTGGTGGCCGATGATACAAACAGCGTTGCAGATTTTATGGTCACCGTGCAGGAATTTTTTGTTCATGAAAGCTGCGGCAAATGCACACCTTGCCGCGAAGGAAACAGGCAGCTTTTGAAATTGGCACATAAAATTGCTGATAAAAAAGCATCTGTGGAAGATTTTCTAACCGTTAAACGCATTGCTAAC
>DMWH01000044.1:0-4398 GCA_003483345.1 Clostridiales bacterium
TTTCGGGGCATGTTCCGTTCTTATCCCTCTTTACATCCGGATTTAATTTGCATGTTAAAAGTTTTGCGTTCCAGTTTGGGCAATTTTGACAGTTCATTTTTCCTCCCTTGCTTTTAGCATTTCATCGGCTTGCTTATACGACAATTCGGCTATTTTACTCAGATTATAATCATTAAATCCGGGATTAGCACTCATTCCCATCATTGCCTTTGCCGCAAAATAATCACGGAGAGACATGCCTTTATTAACTATTATATTATGACCTATTACCGGAAACGCTGGCCCACCATTATCTTTTACTGTCATACAATCCCCCACTCCTTTATTATTTTCTGAACGTCCTCTACACTTCTGACAATTGCAACTTTAAAATTTTTCTCTGTTAATATATTGTGTATAAGTAACTGCTGTTTGCTTGGTTTACCTGTTTCGTTTTTCACTTCTAAAAAATAAGCTGTTCCGTTATGCAATATACATAAATCAGGCATACCGGAAACAAGACCCATTTTTTGAAGTGTTGTTCTTTGTGCAAAAGAAATATTATAATGCTCGTTTGGTACCGAAAAATAAAACACCCCCACTGCCGAAAGATAGTTGCATATTTGTTGCTGGATTATAGATTCTTTCATTCAGAGTATTTCCCCCTCGTGTCCCACCCTCTTAAAAAATTATGCCTATCAACTGCAAATTCAAGTCCGGTTTTTTCAAGCTCTATAATTCTTTGTATTTTAATATAACACTTTTTACATAGCTTTTCAGTATATAATTTTTCGGCATATTCATTCTGAGTTGCCGACATATACGGCTGTGGAAATATATCAAGCGTTATCTTTGCAAAACATTGTCTACATTTATATTTGTGTTTTCCTTCAGGGAGCATATTTAATCCCCCTGTATTTCAGAGAAATCAACTCTTTCTGAATAATACCCGTTCGAACAACCATACCACCTGAAAGTTACCATACCTTTAGCGGTTACAAGTTTGTAAAATGTCCACAAGAAAGATTTATCATCTTTGTCTTTTGGGTTTTCTTCATTCGTGACAACCTCAGCCAAAACTACAGGAGTATTTAATAAATCATTTATGTCTCCGATTATCTCTTCTATTTCCACGGACTCACAGCAATCCCGCTCATGAAACATTACATATTTTTTATTGTCTGTTGTCGTAAAAATTATTTCTTCATTTTCTTTATCAATTTTTATATCTGATAGAGTTTGACCTTGTAAAATATTAAAGTCTCTGTGTTCATTATAATCACAATATCTCATATAATTCTCCTTTAAAATGGTATATCGTCGTCAGTCGGTGCAGGTTTGTCACCGTCTTTTTGTTTCGGTTCAAACATCGAAATTATCAGACTTGATTTATTGTCAGGATTTGGAACGCCTGCTGGATTGAATGAACGTTCAAGAATTATAAATCTCCCGCCGTCATCCTTTTCCAGTACAGCGCCGACATTCAGCCAATTTTTTTCTCCGATTTTTACAGCAAGGTCGTATACTTTTTTACTCATTTATTTCTCCTTGTTTTTTATTTTCAGCTTCCTTAAAAGAATCATAAAGTCTTTCGGCATCGAAAAATATTTCTCTTGCTGCTGGGTGATTTTCATTGTCGCAATCCTCAAAATGTTCATCGTGAAGGTGTGCATAATCAGAACCGTATTGTTTAACTTTTACTTTTCCGCTTACATCGTATACCCAGTTACAATAAGTGCATCCATAATGCAACTCTTCAAGATATGGATAATTGTCATTTAGATTTTCGACAAGTTTATTAAAAAATGGATGTTCTGGAAAAACATATACATAAACATTCCACCTATGAGTTATTCCATTTTTATCAAAAATCATTTCGGAAGAGTTTAAAATTTTACCCTTTGTATACCAGTGTTTGACCTCAATTGTGAAGCTGTCAGATTTTAAAAACCAGCTTTCTGTTTTTTTAAAATCGTAACCGTTCATACTTATTTCACTCCATAATATTTTTTTAGAATCTTTATAAGATTCTTTGTTTTGCTTATGCCGTTAGTTTTCGAATCTTCGTTTAGTTTGTCGTACAACTCCAACGGACATTTGAAACCGATTGTCACAAGTTCATCGCCGTGAGAGTCGACATTTATTAAAGGGACTTCTCTTATTTTTGGCATAGTGTTTCCTCCTTCTTAATTTTCTTCATTATTTTATTGCACTTACTACAATGTATTATCGGGTCATCTTCGTCAAATTCAATTGTGATAACGTGACCGCATTTGCAGGCGTATTTTTCTGTTTTAAATTTCATTTCTCATATTCCGGATTAATATATTTTTCACAAATAAATTCAAGTGCGTCACCTGTTTTTTTGAATCCATATTTATGTTTTATCTTTTTGCTCATGTGAATTACAATATGTTGTTATGCGGATGTCTTCGGTCATTGTGCCACCTCTTTTATTTTTTCCCGGATATACCGCCGGGAATCGGTAATTAAATGTTGTGCACTTCTTATGCTGTTTTCTAATCTTTTTTACCCTTGCCATTATTGGCATAAATTTATGCCGGTTATACGATACCGACAAACGTATATTGTCAGCACATCAGCAATAGAGAACATCCTCTATTTTTTCAGCAGTACCATGTAATGCTTTTTCCGATGTGCAATAACAATCTAAGCAAATTTTATTGTCAAAACATTTTGAAACAAGTTGATATTTTGCATTTAGTGAATCGTTTTTTACTGTGATGTATTCCATGTGATTGCATTTGATACATCTGTATTTTAGGGTCAGTATTCTTGTCATTGAAAGCTCCTTTGTTATGTTCTATATATAATGCTTATCGTCAAACCTGTCAGCAAAAAAAGAAAAAAATTAAAAAAAGTTAAAAAAATTATACGATTATATAGCCCTCAGATTCTATGTAATCACAATATTCTGAAAATTTCATTAAATTTTTAGGACAATAATAAAATACTTCAAAAGCTGTACGAACTGTAATCACTCCTGAATAATTATCATAAACCTTATCGAGTGTTATTTCTTTCATCTTTTCTCCTCCTGACATTCAAAACACTTCTGCAACCGTTCAGGCTTTTCATAATCGTAATATGTCACATCACGACCGCAATCACATTTATATGTGTAAATGTGTGTATATTCTGTTCCAGCAAATGTTAATTTTAAGTCCGGGCGTTTTTGAGCTATTGGCATATTACCTCACAGCCCTTTGATATTCATTGCATGAAGAACAAGAATTTATAGTAAAGGTCTTTCTTTCGCTAAACTCTTCTTTTTTGCCCTTGTTCCATTGATTTACAGGTCTGAAATATCCAACAACTCGAGAATAAACCTCAACAGGAACTACGAGAGATTTTTTTTCCATATATTATGTCTCCTTAAAAATATTTAAATTTAAAAGATATATTAAAATATCTTAATTTTTTCTTAATATATCGGCTTCTATGCCATATTTTAAAAGCTCTTCTGGTGAGTGATCATAGGGACAATATTTATGCTCACCTGGCAAATAGCCATGGACAGGGCACACGCTAAATGTCGGCGTCAAAGTGAAATAAGGCAGAGAGTAATTCTCTGCAATTTTTTTGACCAGAGCCTTAACTACCTCTATATCATCAATCTTTTCTCCAAGGAAAAGATGAACAACAGTCCCACCTGTAAACTTTGTCTGAAGATCATCTTGATGGTCAAGAACCTCGAAGAGATCATCTGTATAGGAAACAGGTAAATGAACCGAATTGGTATAATAAGGATCGTTTTTGCCTGCGGTTTTTATATCTGGATATTTTTCTTTATCAGCCCGTGCAAATCTGTATGTAACCCCTTCCGCCGGTGTTGCCTCAAGATTATAAAAATTTCCAGTCTCCTCCTGAAACTGCATAATTCTTTCTCTCATAAAATCAAGAACCTTTAAAGCAAAGCTCTTGCCCTCTACAGAGGAAATATCAGTATTTAGAAAATTAAGACAAGCCTCATTCATTCCAACAAGCCCAATTGTTGAAAAATGATTGCCCCAATATTTTTTATCCCTCTGATATATGCCAGAAAGATAAAACTTTGTATATGGATAGAGATCGTTTGCTGTGAAATTTTCCAGAGCCTTACGCTTTATCTCCAGAGAATTTTTAGCTAAAACCATAAGTTCATCAAGTCTGGAGAAGAAATCATCTTCATCCTTAGAAAGATAGCCAAGCCTTGGCATATTTATAGTTACAACTCCTATACTCCCAGTGAGAGGNNCTGCAGCACATTGAGCGAGCATCTTCTGGATTCATATCAGAGTTGATGAAGTTTGCAAAATAGGGAATTCCGTATCTGGCTGTCATCTCCCATATCTTTTCAAGTTTTGGATTGCTCCAATCAAAGTCTTTTGAGATATTATATGTTGGTATAGGGAATGT
>DMWH01000044.1:4415-6443 GCA_003483345.1 Clostridiales bacterium
AACATGTCCATCTCTTTCTGGAATTCTCCATATGTCATGTCCATAAGCTCGCCACCAATTACAACATAATCACCTGCAATTGTTGATGGAGGAGTAAGATCCAGTGTTACATTTGTAAAAGGAGTCTGAAAACCAACTCTTGTTGGTATGTTCATGTTAAATACAAACTCTTGCAAACACTGCTTAACCTCACTATATGTGAGATTATCATAATATATAAAAGGAGCAAGATATGTATCGAAATTTGCAAAAGCCTGAGCTCCAGCAGACTCACCCTGCAGAGTATAGAAAAAATTAACCACCTGCCCAAGAGCACTCCTAAAATGCTTTGCTGGTTTGCTTTCAACTTTGCCAGGAACACCACAAAATCCTTTTAAGAGAAGATCCTTGAGATCCCATCCAACACAGTAAGCAGAAAGCAATCCAAGATCGTGAAGATGAAAATCAGCATTGACATGCTTTTCCCTTATTTCTGGGGGATATATTCTCTCAAGCCAATATTTTGCTGTTATTGATGTAGATATATGATTATTAAGACCTTGAAGGGAATAGCTCATATTGCTATTTTCATTAACTCTCCAGTCCGATCTATCCAGATAATTATCAATAAGCTCAAGCCCTTCGTTTAGAAGATCCTTACTTTCTCTTATACGCCTGTGCTGCTCTCGATAAATAATATAGGCCTTTGCAACCTTGGCATGACCTCTCTCTATGAGCATTTTTTCGACTAAGTCCTGAACGTTTTCCACCGTTGGGATACGACCGTCTTTATAAACTATATTTAATATATCCACAACAGACTTGCATACTACTGCTGCAGTCTCCCTGCTTGTGCCCCCTACCGCCTTAACTGCTTTAAAAATAGCGTCTGTAATCTTATCAGAATCAAAAGGTACAATGCGTCCGTCTCTTTTGCATATATACTGAATTTCAGAATTGATTTTCATGTAAAAATAAACCTCGCTATTTTTTCTTCACTCATAAAACCCCTCCTCAATTCGTTTTAAAGTCCTTTCCTGTTTTTCAATTGCTATTTTCATTATTTTTTTATACCCATACTCCTGAATGAATTGCATTAGAATATTATAATTATCCGCTAGCTCTTCTTGTATATGTTCGGGTCGTTCAGATTCAAAGGCTTCTAATAATTCGACCTGCTTCTCTTGCAGTTTTTCAAGTTGTTTCTCTTCGCCGAAATGATTAAATATTGCTCTCAAGGTTATACTGCAATCGGTCATAATGTCAACTCCATAAAATCAATAATATGTCAATTAGTATATAACAAATTAAAAATGTCAAACATAAAAAAATAAATAAAATAAGATTATGTAGTAACAATGTCGGCNNTGCATAATATTTTTCTATCGGTATTCCGGCACGTTCAAAAGCTATTTGGCCGCATGACATACCGTCGAAACAACTTAACACTTTCATTTATTTTTAACCTCTCCTTTTTTTCTAAAACGGAATTTCATCCTGAAAATCTTTTTCCTCTTTCGGCGTGCCTTTTATTCTAAACACGTCACCGGTTATACTTCTCCCGGTTTCAATTCGTTTTTGCATTCTGACTTTCTCATAAAAATTATTCTTGCCGTATGGCTTTTTACCTTCCTCATCGCACCATTCTTTATACATTTCATACATCTCTTTTGGTGTTATAATTTGTATATTGTCGTATATTTTATCATGTAAAAACTGCGTTACACTGTCGGATTCAACAAGCCATCTATCACGCTCCTTGCTCACCCATGATGGCATTGTAAAGTGATGATTATTTCTTATAAACATATCTATTCCACGCAATGCCATACCAATTAGTGCCGGGCGTTCATCAAAAATTTTACCCTCATGTGCACCTGACTCTTTACCTTTAGGCAACAGACCGATTATTTTTTCCTTCAGAAATACATCAGGATTTTCAATTTCCTTATAGAATGGGATATATATCATACGGCGCTCTATACCCTCAACACCGCCGGAGACACTGAAAGAATGATTGCTTATAAAAAACATTGCCACACTGATTTT
>DMWH01000294.1:0-827 GCA_003483345.1 Clostridiales bacterium
ATTTCCTGCTTGCTTCTCTTATCTATCAGCCAGATTCTATCTGATAATTTAAGTCCGTCATTCCAGATTTTGTTAAACGTATATTTAACCGCCTCTGGATTTACTTTTGAAAGTATTCTTGTAAAGTTTACATTTACACCCTCTTTAGCAAGGCTTTTCTGGTACTCCGACATTGAGATACGATTTATTTCTGAGCCTAAATTTGCGGACTCGATTAGTGCTTTATCTAATATTTTTTCAAAATTATTTGACAGTCTTGATGCTTCCCGAAGCAGTGAATTTATTCTTATCTTAGCCTGGGCATAAGTTAAGCCATCTTTGTTTATAATGCTTTCAGCTCTTGCTTTAATTTCTGCTGCTGTTTCAATATATAGCCTTGAAAGTTCCTTTTCCTGCGATTCAATAAGATTTACAAATTTAGTCCGGTGTTTTTCAAGATATACTTTAAATTCAGTTGCCATTTTGGTTATCCGTATTGCCCTGATTATTATTCTGATTCCGGTTATCAATATTTAATGTCTTATCAAACTGGACTTTTTCCTCAAGTATTTTAGCAAGTTCCACCTCTGGATTTTCCACACCCAGGGCGTTCATGGCGCTTGTTACACTGATTAAACCGTCTGCAATCTTTTGTGTAATTATCTGTATTTCTTCAAGCTCATTCTGGGGGATGGTTATATGAGTTATTATCTCAATGTCCATGTCGTCCGGTATTTCATAAGATTCAGTAAGGCTTTTAATCTTTAATGCTCCCATGTAAATATCAACAAGCTTTGATTTCCATATTATATTTTTCCTGTTTGTTTTTGAGATTATTGAAGCAAACA
>DMWH01000294.1:835-3105 GCA_003483345.1 Clostridiales bacterium
GTTATGTTTACAACTTCGGAAAACTCAAAAAGGCATGATACCAGGGAGTTTATGTGATACTTCAGAGCTTCTGCATAGTTAAAAGTCCCCTGCAGTTTAAATACTTCCGGCTTTAAGTCTCCTGTGGGAGAAAGCCCCAGTATGTTCCATGCTGCACCTGCCTTGTTTTTAAGCGTAGGTTTTCCGTTTTGATCCACAGGTATCTTGGCATTAAGAAATACCGTTACAGCAAACATGTCAAACTTCAGGCTGTCTGATAAGTCGGAATATTTTTTGTTTATTTCATCTATAATCGGTATAAGGTCTCTTTCCTCTGACACTCCCCAGACTTCCCCAAGCTGAGCCATGTTAGGCACAATATAGACAGGAAGAAAATCAACTGACTTGCCATTTATTTTTAACTGCTGATAAGGAATTATTTCCTGCTTGGGAGTTTTTATGTTTTCCGTATCATATAGAGCCTCTGAAATCATGCACACTCTTGTATTATCCGGTATGTCTATCAGCTCAAATGTCTGTTTCCATATGGTTCTCTCATCCTGAAAAGCAATAAAATGCACTTTATAGATGTCCTCATAATCATCAAATCTGCATACGGGGAAGCATTCAATCCTGTTACGCACCAGTATTCTCGGATATTTTTCCCTCATGTCGTATTTTAATTTAAAAACAACTCCGCCAGAAATGTTTGCCTCTGTCGCTGCCTGAAGTAGTTTAATATCCATTTTGTTTTTTTTGTGGATATTATAAAGGTCTTTTTCTATTTCATCAGCCCTTGCCTGAGCCTTGCCGGACGTGCAGTTAAAGTCTATGCCTTTTTCAAACTGCCAAGCTGCCAGTCTGTCTATGATAAGTTTTGCATAATTCAGCGGAATCTGAGAAGGTTTGTAATCCTTGCCATCAAGCCTGCCATGCCTAAATTCAGGGTAATCCTCTTCAATGTATTTAAAGCTCTTGTTTTCATAATAATCCTGGTATTTAATCAGCTCATTTATGACCGCCAGCTGTTCATCGGAAAAAATTGTCGGCTCTGTATGTTTTGCAAGATCTGTAATATTTTTAAAGTTAAACATTTCTTTTCCTTGTTTTGTTTACCATATAGTTTTGGACACCTCTACAAACAGATGCTCTTTTGCCCAGTTTGCAAGTGCAAGCCCTATTACACAATCATCATGATATCCGTCCGGTGCGCTGTAGCGAAACTTACCAGATACAAGCATTTCATATTCAAAAGCCTGAAGTTCGTCAATCATTACTGCTATTTCTGGGAATGTGATCTGCTTTTGTTCAAACGCCACCTGAAGACCTGTAATAATATTTGCTTTACTCTCATTGGTGAATTTAAAAGGATAAATCTGATATGGCATCTGGTTTGATAAATCCTCATATATGGGATCTCCAATTCCGGTGCTGTCAATATATCCTATGGCATTATATTCCCTAAAAATACTGGCAATACGTGCCTTTTGAACGTCCCAGTTAAGCCTGTTAAATCGCTCAAAATAACAGACATGCCCGCTTCTATCTATGACTATTATTACTGTGTAGTCCTGATATTTGGCTACATCCACGCCTGCAAAATATTTCTTTCCTGCCTGTGGCTTTTCAAATTCGCCGTCAATCCTTCCCTCAACATCCCTGAAAACTGCTGCAACATCATCCAAAAACAAGGCTTCATATTCCTGGCTAAACCAGTCAGCGGGATAGTTTTCTTTGGCTTCCAGCCATTCTTCTTCTGGAAAATAAGGGTTTGTATTTGACGGGAAATGCCAGCTTTCATACTTATTGTTTAGCCCGTCTTTTCCCTTAAGGTAAATTCTGTAAAACCAGTTTTTACCTTTTGGAGTGGAGATAAAAATTCCCCTGCCCTGTTTATCAGATAATGCGGGTCTAAGCGCATTCCAGCTGTCCTCTTTTATCCTTGCAGCTTCATCAAGTATTACCCAGTTAAGCCCTGCCCCACGCAAGGAAGCTTCATTGTCGGCACTCTTAAATTCAATTTCACTATTGTTTAAAAAAACAAACTTGCGTTCTGCTTTCAGTTCATCCTTTATCAGCCTGCCGGGTACTATTTCCTTAAGTGTACGCCAGTCTTCCTGCGATAATGGATAGGTGGGCGCAACAATCCAACCTCTTTGACTTGGTACTTTAAAACTTAATTTTAATCCTTCTGCGATAGCACATTGAGTTTTGCCCCAACGTCTACCACAGTTTAATATTCTCCACCTTGCTTCACTATTATGAAATAAGAGCTGTTTGGCATGAGGCTT
>DMWH01000010.1 GCA_003483345.1 Clostridiales bacterium
CTTATATAAGGTGTGAAATTATTAATCTTCCAATTCCTTTAATTCTTCGATATCTATGTCCGTATCTTCCGCGTCGTAATGTTTCAGGACACCTTCTTCCACAACCTTCAGTCGTGAACCTTGAATTTCTTCTACTTCAATAGTTCCGTCACTTTTTTCTACATTAACTTTTGCAGTTACAAATAAAGGATTAATGTCTATTACTATACCTGTTTTATTTGTTCCCAACACCTGTACTTTATCTCCTATATCCGGAAGCTTTTTAATATTTTCTTCGTATACCTGATGCTCGTAATTTAAACAGCACATGAGCCTGGAGCATATTCCTGATATTTTGGCAGGATTTAAAGATAATTTTTGCTCTTTTGCCATTTTAATGGATACCGGATAAAATTCACCCAAAAACGATGAGCAGCACATATGTCTGCCGCAAGGTCCAAGACCTCCTATCATTTTAGCTTCATCCCTGACACCGATTTGCCTTAATTCTATTCTTGTTCTGAATATTGCCGCTAAATCTTTTACTAATTCCCTGAAATCTATTCTGCCGTCAGCCGTGAAATAAAAAATTACTTTGTTATTATCGAAAGTATATTCTATATCAATGAGCTTCATTTCCAAACCATGTTCTTCTATCTTTTTGAAGCAAATATCATAAGCTTCTTTTTCTTTTTCTTTATTTTCTCGGTTTCTTTTAATATCATCCTCTGTTGCAAGCCTTAGTACTTTTTTTAATGGCTGTACAATATCTTCTTCCTTAACCATTTTTGGACCTACAACAACCTGTCCGAATTCAATACCTCTTATTGTTTCTACTATAACAAAATCTCCATTGTTAATCCACTTTTTTTCAGGATCAAAATAGTATATCTTGCCGGCTTTTTTAAATCTTACGCCAACTACCTTTATCATTTAAAGACCTCCTGAATCTTTAAAAGCATATTATCTACAGTCAATTTATAGTTAACATTGCTCTTTATATTATCGCTTGTATTTTGCATATATTCAATTATATCTGTATCTTTCTTCATATTTTTCCCGTGAGTTTTTAAAAG
Source organism: Clostridiales bacterium (assembly GCA_003483345.1). Lineage (GTDB taxonomy): Bacteria > Bacillota > Clostridia > Tissierellales > Sedimentibacteraceae > Sedimentibacter. Next base: position 1,056 of record DMWH01000010.1, read on the forward strand.
ATTTATATAATCCTTGTTTATTACAAGTCTATCCATGTTGTTATTCACAAATATTATATCTCTTATCCACATTATCATTATTTCTATTATTGAATTTATATCATCTTTTTTATCGTCAAAGTAACTTTCCAATTCAAAAATTATTTCAGAATCCGAATTTACAATTTTATCAAAAATTTTAATTATTTCTTCTCGTTTCTTAAGAGTGTCATCACTGCCCTTAATTATATTTATTGCCTTACTGAGTATTCCTTTTGAATAATTTGCCGCTAATTCAACCCTATCTGAATCATAATCTTTTAAATATGACTTTATTGAATCTTTGCTTATATTTTTAAATTTTATTTCCTGGCAGCGGGAAACAATTGTAGGGAGAAGCAAATTTGAATTAATTGTCAAAAGTATTATAACTGTATCACCCGGAGGCTCCTCTAAGGTTTTTAAGAACCCATTAGCTGCCTGCGGTGTCATTAAATGAGCATCCTTTATAATAAAAATCTTTCTTTTAGCCTCATAAGGCTTATTGTATACTGTATTAATCAGCAAATCAATATCTTCTCTTTTAATACTATTCCCGTCTTTATTTATAATGTGCAAATCAGGGTGGTTAAGAGAATTTACTTTTATGCAATTCTTGCATTTATTGCATGGCTCCTTATGAAAATTTAAGCATAGAAGCGACTGGGCAAATACTAATGCCAATTCAAATTTACCCATGCCTTCAGGTCCTTCAAACAGATAACAATGAGATACTTGATTGTTATCTATTGACTTGATTAAAGATGTTTTTATTTCTTCTTGTCCTGCTACTTGGCTGTAAAGCATACAAGCCCCCTTAAATCTTTTCAAATCTATCTACGGGAGTTACAAACACAACAGCTCCCCCTACAGTTACTTCAATAGTTTGCGGTAAATATCCTCCTACCGTACTGAATGAACTTGGAGGTATGGCAGCAGTAACTTTCTTTTTAGTCTTGCATATCTTTCTTATTATTTCAATTGCTTCATCAACTCTATCATCTTCAATCCCTGAAATCACAGTTGTATTTCCTGAGCTCAAAAAGCCGCCTGTTGATGACATCTTAGTAGATGAAATGCCATTTTCTCTCAATGCCGATATCAACTTATTTGCATCATCATTTTGTACAACTGCAGTTATCAGTTTCATAAGAACCTCCTTATATTGTTAATAAGCCCTTTATTTCTTCAAATATTTCTTCAATAGACCTTTCAGCATCAATGGTTATTATTTCAGGAAAATGTGATGAAAGCTTTTTATATCCTTCATATACGCTTCGGTGAAAAGAAATATCCTCGTTTTCCAGCCTGTCTCCCCCATCAATGCAAAGTTTTCTTTTCAATGCTTTTTCAGGCTCAACATCCAATAGTATAACCAAATCGGGCTTAATCCCGGCTGTTGCAAAATCATTTATTTTTTTTATTTCATCAATACCAAGGCCTCTTCCAAGGCCTTGGTAAACTAAACTTGAATAAACATATCTTTCGCTTATTACCACTTTCCCTGCTTTAAGCCAGGGTATTATCTTTTCAGATACTAATTGTGCTCTCGATGCGGCATAAAGCAAAGCTTCGGTTCTGTAATCCATTTCAGTGTTATCTCTGTCTAAAATCAGTTCCCTGATTTTTTCACTTATTGAAGTACCTCCCGGCTCCCTGGTAAATTCAATATCACGGCCTTTTTCGCTGTAATATCTTCCTATTCTTTCTGCTATAGTACTTTTGCCTGAACCGTCGGAGCCTTCCAATACTATAAATCTTCCTTCCATTTAACAACTCTCACTTGATTATTTTTGTTAACACCATTTACGTTAATGCCATTTTCCAACATAATTTTTACATAATCTATTGTATCTTGAACAATTATTTCTCCGGGACAAACAAGAGGTATTCCCGGCGGATATGGTATTATGAATTCTGCCGCAGTCTTTCCTATAGCATCGTCCATATGAAGAAGCATGTTTTCGGCATAGAATGCCTTCCTCATTTTTCTTTCATGCTCCAGCTTAGGAAATGGCTCGATTTGAACAATTTCTCTTTTTTCCTTGCTTTTGGATTCCTCTATATATATTTCTTTTACAGCGTCAAAAAGTCTGTCGATATCTTCAGGCTCATCTGTAGCAGTAACATAACCGACAGTATACTGCAAGTCAGCAAATTCCATCTGAATTTTATATTTGTATCTTAATATATCCTGAAGCTCCGTACCTGTTATCCCAAGCTCACTCATGCTGATAACCGCACGAGTTGCATCGAAATCATATAAACCTTCGCTGATTAAAAAGTCATCTTCCAATACATTGATTCCCATATTTCTAAGCTCTAATGTTCTTCTTTTGAAAACTTCAATATTTCTTTTTAATCTTTTTTCTCCGTTCTCATCCATCCAATGAATTGCATTTTCAATTGATGCCATCAAAATATAAGACGGAGATGTGGTTTGCAGCATCCTTAGCATTGTTTCAATATTGTTGACATTTACTCTGTCTGAGCAAATATGCAAAATTGAGCCTTGAGTAAGGCATGGCAATGTTTTATGCGTACTTTGAGCTACTATGTCTGCCCCGGAGTTTTCCGCAGGCGGCGGTAAAAGCTCCTTGCAAAATTGAAGATGCGAGCCATGGGCTTCATCTATCATCAAAATCTTGCCGTGCTTATGAACTATTTCTGCTGCTTTTTTTACATCAAAACAAATACCGTAAAATGTAGGATAAGTTAGCACCACCATTTTTATGTCCGGATTATCTGTAAGCATCTGGTCAAGCTTATCTAAGCTAATACTAAAGTTTAATCCGTACTTTTTATTAAAATCCGGATAAAGATAAAACAGTTTTAAATCTCCTAATATACAAGCATTGTAAACCGACTTGTGACAATCTCTTTGCACAAGTATTTTATCTCCGGGGTTTGTGCATGCCATAATTGCCGAGATAATACCACATGATGTACCGTTAACAACCATGTACGACTTTTTAGTACCGTATACTTTGGAAATATAATTCATTGCATCCTTTAAAAAGCCTGTAGGATAATGTAAATTATCAGTTCCAAGTGTTTCCGTAATGTCAAAAAAATTAAGATTTTTTTCGAGTTCACCTAAAATTTCCGGTTTTCCTTTGTGTCCCGGCATGTGGAAATTTGTATCTACTTCACTTCGATACTGTTTAATGCCTGAAATAATATTAAGTTTTTTCATCTTTTTTTCCCGTTAATAAAATATATCCTTCTATTTATTGGGATTAGTACTCAGCTCCTTTAAGATTATAGTTTTTTATTTCTTTTTCTAGAAATATTATTTGTGGTATCAAGAGTTTCAACCGTAAGTACCACTGTTATTGAGAAAAACGTCATAGCAATTGAAAATAGTACAATATATTCAAGCCACATACAATCAATCACCTTCCTGTACATATTATATAACAGCACATTACCATTGTCCAATAAAACTTGAATATTCTATATAAGCAGTTTTACCAACAATATAGCAAAAAATCCAGGTACACCTAATATTCCTATAATAAGTGCGGTGAATTCATTTACTCCTATATGAACACCGGTATACTGTCCGAAATAATTGAATATTATTAAGACTATAGCGCCTATCACTGAATTTAAAATTATTTTTCCTATAAATTTAAGCGGTTTAAAAAATATCCAGGATGTCATGAATACAAGCATTATCCCTGCCGTATAAGCTAATATTATACCTAAATCTGCTCCAGTCACAAAACAACCTCCATTACTAAATAATCCGTTAACCCGGTTTATTAATTTTATGAAGTTGTCCTTATATTTATGTCATCTATATACATTGCAGACATCTTTACTAAGGCTCAGAATTTTCGTGTGTTTCTATCAGCTCTTCCTTATCCCTAATTTTTGACTTTAGCTTTTCAGGAATTTTTACATATTTATTAACAAAAAGAGCAATTATTATACCGATTGAGGTATCCAAAACTCTGTTAAAGGTATATAGGATATAACCTTCATCATGATTCAAGGTTATAACTAAAAATACAACGCAGCAAATAACTACTGCTTTCTTCATGTTAATTGTTACGCAGATTTGAATTAACAACATAATTCCTAATGGTATAATAAAAATCAAAATTTTATGATTAAAAAAAGTATTTACGATAAACAATGTAAAGGCTCCCGCCAGGCCTCCTATTATTGTTCCGATAATCCTTGAAAATCCTATTTCCTTTGAGTCAACAATCGTATTCTGTACACAGATTACTGCAGCTATACATGCAAATATGGGATTATTTCTGTTAATAAGTTCAAAAACCAATAAGCATATAAAGACTGAAATTGTTGTTTTAATATTGCGCATACCTATTTTTATCACGACGTTTCCTCCGTGGAATCATAATAACATTTTGATTTTTAAACATATTGTAATTAATAATTATAAATTTGTCCAGTAATATATAATAATATTTTACACATGTCTTAAAATGTATTATAATGAATGCAAACAATGAAGCAAAAGCTCTGGCTTTTGCACTGATGCATTCATTGTATCGGTGTGNNAAGCCGATTTTGCGGCTTGCACTTATGATAAATAGATTTGAATTCAAAATTAAGGAGACAAAAATGGAAAGAATAGTGGGAACTGTTGTCAGAGGATTAAGAGCTCCAATTATTACAAAAGGTGATGATATAGTAAAAATAACTGTTGAAACTGTGCTGAAGGCTTCCAAGACTGAAGGCTTTTCATTAAGAGATAAGGATATAGTAGGTATTACGGAAGCAATTGTAGCAAGAGCTCAAGGTAATTTTGCAAATATTGAACAAATAGCGCTGGATGTAAAACAAAAATTTGATAGTGATACTGTAGGTCTAATATTTCCGATTTTAAGCAGAAACAGATTTGCTGTTTGTCTTAAAGGTATTGCTAAATCATTCAAAAAAATATATCTGATGTTCAGTTACCCTTCAGATGAAGTGGGTAATCCCTTAGTTGATTATGACCTCCTTGATAAGGAAGGAGTTAATCCTTGGACAGATATACTTAAAGAGAATGAATTCAGGAGCCACTTTAAGAATACAAAACATATCTTCACGGGAGTGGATTATATTAAATACTATTCAGATATTATAAGAGAAAGCGGATGTGAAGTTGAAGTCATATTTGCAAATAATCCCATAAGTATTTTGAATTATACAAAGAATGTTCTTACCTGTGACATCCATACAAGAAACAGAAGCAAAAGATTGTTGAAATCAAATGGCGCTGAAACCGTATACGGCTTGGATGATATTTTGAATCAATCTGTAGAAGGAAGCGGTTTCAATGAAAAGTACGGACTGTTAGGAACAAATAAGGCTACTGAAGATACCGTAAAGCTTTTTCCGAGAGATTGCCAGTCCTTAGTTGAAAAAATTCAAGAAAAACTTTTTGAGCTTACAGGCAAGAAAATTGAAGTAATGATATACGGGGATGGTGCTTTTAAAGATCCTGTCGGGAAAATTTGGGAGTTGGCAGACCCGGTTGTATCTCCGGGATATACAGAAGGATTAATCGGTACTCCCAATGAATTTAAACTTAAATATTTGGCAGACAACCAATTTCCGCACCTTAAAGGCGATGAACTTAAAAAAGCTATTTGTGATTATATTATGAATAAGGACTGTGATTTAAAAG
>DMWH01000117.1 GCA_003483345.1 Clostridiales bacterium
ATTTTTATTATTTTTCTGCCTATATATTATAGTAATAATTTATATACATATGAGCCATTTTTGTTTATTTGGCTGTAAACATTGCTTACGGGAAATTTGCTCCTGCATTCATTTAAAACTATATCCAATGTTTTACGATCATTTGTCTTTATGCATAAATCACACTCATTTTTTATGCTGAAAGGAGTTTGCAATAACTGAATGTTTTGAACTCCATATCCTTGCAGTCTGTTAAATGCGGCAACAGCATAATTTCCGTGCAAAAAGGTAATAATATAAACTTCCATTAGAATACCTCCTCGCTATATTTTATTAATATGAGCAAAGAAGGTTCCATGGCAGCTAATTTATATATTTATGCTCCTCGTCATTTTCATATATATTTAATTCATCTTTCAAAAATTCCAAATTAGATTCATAATCTTCTTCAGATATTTGATTGTTAAAAAGCAATACATCCAACTTATTTTTTTGATCTTCAAACAAGAATATTTCCTTGCATGGCCATATTACGTTTTTCTTACTATCACCTTTTGATTTTAACAATTCAATGTTAATTTCATTTTCCATAAGGTCTGATATTGTACCCATCAGATAAAACTCATTTATTTTTATTTGATTGTTTTCAAACATAGTTCTTATTTTTTTGATAAACAAATAATGCTCTTTCTTAATTTCATAAGAAACATCAGCATTTAACATATCTTCTTCCAAATCAGGGTTATAAAAATCCACGTGGATATCGTACATTAACTCCTTATTTAAGTTATCAAAATTTATTTTATTATTTATTATATTTTCTATATTTGGGTCGGTAATTTTACCAAAAAGCTTATACATTTTATGCCCCCTTACTGTCTCAAATATTCCAAGAATTTTTTAATTTTGCTTTCGTAGCCTGATTCCTTTGGTTCATAAAATTTAGTTTTTATGGTTTCAGGCATATATTGTTGTTTTACATAAAACTTTTCATAATCATGGGGATATTTATATTCTATTCCCCTGTTAAGCTTTTCAGCACCTTTGTAGTGCTTATCCTTTAAATGTGCCGGAACTTCATGTGAGCTATTTTCGACAGCATTCATTGCTTTGTCAATTGCATTAATAACAGAATTGCTCTTTGGCGCACATGCAATATAAATTGCAGCTTGGGCAAGGGTTATCCGTCCTTCCGGAAAACCTATTATTTCAACCGCCTTAAATGCGTTGACTGCAACTTCCAAGGCTCTCGGGTCTGCATTTCCCACATCTTCTGAAGCACAGATTATTATTCTTCTTGCAATAAACTTCGGGTCTTCTCCGGCTTTTATCATTTTAGCAAGCCAATAAACTGCCGCATCCGGGTCTGAACCTCTCATGCTTTTTATAAATGCAGATATCGTGTCATAATGGTTGTCTCCATTTTTGTCATAATCAATTTTCTTTCTTTGAATACATTCAGATGCAATATCTATATTTATTTTTATTATTCCGTCAATTTCATCAGTTGTTTCCACACCAAGCTCTAATGCGTTAAGAGCGCTTCTTATATCTCCGTTTGAATATTCTGCAATATGAGCTAAAGCATCCTCATCAATTTCTACCTTTCTGTTTCCATATCCCCTTTTATCCAATAGTGAGCTTCTTACAACAATCTTAATATCCTCTATATCAATACTTTTGAATTCGAATACCAATGAGCGTGAAATCAAAGCGGAATTAACTTCAAAATACGGGTTTTCCGTAGTTGCTCCAATCAATATTATTGTACCATTTTCCACGTAGGGAAGCAAGGCGTCTTGCTGGGCTTTATTGAAACGATGAATTTCATCTATAAATAAAATTGTTCTCTTATTATAAATTGAAAGCTCATCAATAGCATAACTTATTTTTTCCTTTATATCCTTAATGCCGCTTGTAACGGCATTTAAGGTGGTAAAGTTGTTGTTTGTTGTATTTGCAATAATTTTAGCCAAGGTTGTCTTGCCGGTTCCGGGAGGTCCATAAAAAATTGCAGAAGTAAGCTTATCAGCTTCAATTGCCCTGTTTAAAATTTTCCCGTTGCCGACTATATGCTCTTGCCCAACAAATTCATTTAAATTTAAAGGTCTCATCCGCTCTGCAAGAGGACCCTCTTTTTTTATGGAATTTTGGTATTGCATTTCAAATATATTCATAACATTCCTTTACAGTTTCTTGCCGATTGTAAATTTCAATGCATTCTTTTTCATTTCGCTCTTATCGTAAGCCTTCAAGAGATAAAATGAAATTATTAATGAAAACAATGATGCAACTGCAGAAATAATATCCTTATTAGGACCTGTAAGTATCATTTGAAAAATAAAAACTGTTGCCAGCATCAATAATAAAGGTAACCCGTAAAGAACTGCTATATGCTTAAGCATCACTTCATTTTCTGCTTTAATCTCTACATAATCTCCTACATTAATCTCATCTTCTACATCTGAAATATCAGTTTCGAAAATAACGCTGTTAACTTTACATGAAGAGCTGCAGCTTTTGCAGCTGTCCCCGCATGATGATACTCTTTTAACAGAAATAACCGCATTGTTTCCATCTATTTTTTCTATTCTTCCTATATTATCCATTATATCATCCTTCCTAAGGGTAAAAACTTACTCATTTAATGAAATTTTCAGCTCATCAAGCTGTTTTTCAGATACTTGGCTGGGCGATTCAGTCATCAAGCAGGAAGCGCTCTGTGTTTTTGGAAATGCAATTACATCCTTTATGCTGTCTGCACCTGTCAACAACATCATAAATCGGTCTAATCCATATGCAATCCCTCCATGAGGAGGCACACCGTATTTAAATGCTTCAAGCAAGTAACCGAACTTCTTTTGTGCTTCTTCCTCTGTAAAGCCAAGTGCTTTGAACATTCTGTTCTGCAATGCTCTGTTTGTGATACGTATACTTCCGCCGCCTATCTCATCACCGTTTATTACGATGTCATATGCTTTTGCTCTTACTTCCCCCGGACTTGATTCTAATTTATCTATATCCTCATCTACAGGTGATGTAAATGGATGATGCTTTGCAACATATCTTTCTTCTTCTTCACTGTATTCAAACAACGGGAATTCTGTAATCCACACTAATTCATAAACATCATTGTCAATTAAATTTCTTTCTTTTGCTATTTCGATTCTCAAGGCGCTCAGCGCAGTATTTACTGCAGATTCATTATCGGCAACTATAAATACTATATCTTTTTCCTTAAGCTCCAACATAGAAATCAACTCGTGAATTTCGCCTTCGCTTAAAAATTTCGCAACAGGAGAATCAATCTGACCGTTTTCATATTTAAGCCATGCTAATCCTTTTGCACCGTGAGATTTAACAAATTTCTCAAGCTTTGAAATACCTTTTTTGGAATAATCCTCCGATGCCCCGTCAATTTTTATGCATTTAATCAAACCTCCGTTTTCATAAACTGATTTGAATGCATTGAATTCAGAATTTTTAAATACATAAGTAATGTTTTTCAGCTCATATCCAAAACGCAAATCAGGTTTGTCACAGCCGTATTTATCCATGGCTTCATTATAAGGCATTCGTCTTAATGGAAGCTTAATATCAATATTTTTTACTTCCTTGAATATTCTTTGAATAAGCCTTTCATTTACCGCCATTACATCTTCTGCATCAACAAAAGACATTTCAATGTCAACCTGAGTGAATTCAGGCTGTCGGTTTGCCCTTAAATCTTCGTCTCTGAAGCATCTTACTATCTGGAAATATCTGTTCATTCCCGAAACCATCAAAAGCTGCTTATATATCTGAGGCGATTGAGGCAATGCATAGAAATTACCGGTTGAAATTCTGCTCGGTACTAAATAGTCCCTTGCCCCTTCAGGTGTAGGCTTCGCCAAAAATGGGGTTTCTATTTCGTTGAATCCATTTTCATATAAAAAGTCTCTTATAACCTTTGATGTCTTGCTTCTCATCAATAAGTTCTTTTGCATTGAAGGCTTTCTTAAATCAAGATATCTATACTTTAAACGCATTTGCTCGGAAACATCATCATTATCCTTTATATAAATGGGAGGAGTTTCTGCAGTATCCAAAATTCTTAATTCCTGTGCGTAAACTTCTATTTCTCCCGTAGCCATTTCAAAGTTTTTGGACTGTCTTTCAAATACTTTTCCTTTTACTGCAATAACATATTCACTTCTTAAATTTTCTGCCTTTTCAAAGGCTTCCTTATTTACATCCATATCAAAAACAATTTGAATTAAACCGGTAACATCTCTTAAGTCTGCAAAAATAAGTCCGCCTAAGCTTCTTCTTTTTTGTACCCACCCCATAAGCACAACTTCCTTGCCAATGTGTTCTTTGTTCAACTCTCCGCACATATTTGTTCTTCTAAGTGTTTCCATTGTATCCATAGCTACCTCCATAGCATCATATATTATCATCTTAAACAAAAAACTCGTCCCCTATGCTTAGGGACGAGTATAACCCGCGTTGCCACCCTATTTGGACTAAAAGTCCCTCTCATTAGAATTTGCTTTATAGAGGTGTCTTCATCAAAAGTTAATAACAGGCTTCCATCGTCCCTGTCTTTCTATAACCATTGCTTTATGATTACTCTTCCCCTGCAATATATTTACACTTAAATTACCACACACCACTTTGTTTGTCAACATCAAAAATTCGAAAAGACAGGCATGCTCTGATGCTACGTTACCATTCACATTCTCCAAGAAAATGATAAAACCATGAGTGAACATTTGCAGGACACGACAATAATTCTTAGCGAGTGCAGGCTAAAAGTCCGTTAAGCAGTTTGCACTGTTTGAACGAAGTGAGTTTGGAAACTGCAGGATTTTTAGACGGAATGAGCTATTAGAATTATTCGTGTCCGAAACCGTGAGCGACGGTTTTATCATTTGTCAAGTCATCCAAGGTTTTGAATGTGTAGCCTAAGTCTTTCCACTTTGTTAATAGCTCATCTAAAATTTGTTCGTTTGTATCTGAGGTGCTGTGCAACAAGACTACTGCTCCAGGGTGTATACGAGGAATAAGTTTTTTGAATGCCTGCTCTTTTGAAGGCTGGTCATTTTTGTACCAGTCAACATATGCGAGACTCCAAAAAATTGTTCTGTAACCTAATTCATCAGCCATCTTTAAATTTTCTTCATTAAACTTTCCTTGAGGAGGCCTGTAGTATTTTGGCATCTCCTCTCCTGTTATTTCCTTATATAATTCTTCCAATGAAGTCAGCTCCTTATTAAATGATTCCTTATCAGAAATCAATGACATATCAGGATGGTGGTAAGTATGATTCCCTACTGTATGACCTTCTTGAACCATCCTTTTGACAAGTTCCGGCTCCTTTTCCAAAAAGTGTCCCACTAGGAAAAATGCAGCCTTCACCTCATGAGCTTTTAAAGTATCAAGTATATTGGGAGTATTTCCGTTTTCAAACCCTGCATCAAATGTGAGATAAATACATTTATCATCCGGCTCTCCCACATAATATGCATTGTATTTCTTTAAATAATCTTTTCCTGCATTTCCCATGGGAGCTGCTCCCTCAGTATTGAATTTCAGCCCCCAATTTGATATATTTGTTGAAACTGTCACGGAAAAATTTTTAAAAGTATTGTAGATTAAAAAACCTGCAAGCAATAAAACTACTATCAATGAAATCATGAATATCTTTTTGTTTATTTTTAATACCATATATCTCACCCCTTTATTTATTTATATATATAAACAGGCTTAATATGTCTTAAAAATGTTTTTATATTTAGGGCAAGTTGTAAAATGAATTGCCCAAATAAATAAAAAAAAGACCCATTCCTGGATCAAATCAGTTAT
>DMWH01000300.1:0-12259 GCA_003483345.1 Clostridiales bacterium
AGGAGGTGAAAAGATGGAAGGTTCAAAACTTTTTTGGTCATCAGGAACATGGATTTTTTTCCTTGTTCAGGCGTTAGTAGTTGCTCTGGCAGTCTATTTGTATTGGTATTTGGGAAAGAAAGAAAAGGAAGCATGTGAAGAAAAAAAAGAATAAGATAAAGCTAAATTAAAGGAGGCAAAAAAATGAAATTAAATGTAATAATACCATTTGTATCTTATCTGTTAATAATGCTTGGAATAGGCATGTATGCAATGCGACGAATCAAGACTTATGATGATTTTATTATTGGAGGAAGGTCCATAGGAGCATGGGTTTCATCCTTTGCACTTATTACATCTTATGCCAGCGGTTATACTTATACTGCTGCTCCCGGGATGTCCTATACGGGAGGATGGTCTACCATGTGGTGGTCAACCGGTGATGCTCCCGGAAACGCACTATCATTTGGATTACTTGGAAGAAGGCTTAGGAAGTTTTCGGAGTTGCTGGGAGCTATTACCTTGCCTGAATATTACGAAAAGCGTTTCAAAAGCCCGGGATTAAGATTGTTGACTTCTATTATAATTATTACTACTGTAAGTCTGCACCTTGTAGCACAATGGCAGGCATCCGGAATATTGCTGAGTGTAACTTTTGGAACAGATTATTTAGTTGGAATGCTTATAGGCGGTGCAGTGGTACTTGCTTATACAATAATGGGAGGATATCTGGCCACTGTTTATACTGATTTTATGCAGGGAGTGGTGATGTTTATCGGTACTCATATTCTATTTTGGAGTGCAATTTCTAAAGTAGGCGGGTTTAACGCATTAAATGACCAGTTGGCTTTAATAAACCCCGGTTTGGTTACACCTTGGGGACCTGACGGCTCATATTTCGGCCTTATTGCGGCAGCTTCTCCTATAATACTTATTATAATGGGGTCATTTGGAATGCCCCATGTAACCGTACGCCATTTATCCCTTAAAAACCCTGATACGGCAAGGAAATCAATGCTTATAACTGCAATATTTGTTGCACTCTTTTCTTTTGCATATTACATGGTGGGAGCTGCCGGATTGATTTTATTGGGACCCGGTTTGGAAAACCCTGAGACATCAGGTGTTTTGCTTTGGTTTGAAGTGCTTCCGCCGGTTGGAGCCGGTATCCTTGTTTCTGCAGCTGTTGCAGCTATTATGTCTACAGCAGATGGGTTCTTGATGCTTATTGTTTCAACCATAGCTCATGATATATTAAATAGATTTTTACTTCCAAATACGCCTCAGGAGAAAAGAATCCGTATTGCTCGTATAATTACGGCAATCATTGTAATTCTTTCACTTGTTGCTGCAATAAATCCTCCGGCAGGAGTCTTTACCATAGTAATGACAGTATTCGGAGGCATGGCTCTTGCTTTTGGTATTCCCAATATCTTCTCGGTTTATTGGAAGCGCAGTACGAAAACCGGTGCAATTGCTTGTGTCGTTTTGTCATTGACGGTATATGTATGGCTTACAGCTGCCGGAATAGAGTTGTTTGGTATGAGTCCCTTCATGAATGGATTAATTGTTGCTATATTAGCATTTATTATTGGAAGTCTGCTTACACAAAAACCAGGTCCTGAGATGGAAGAGCTTTTTGACATTGGAACTTCTTACGGACCGCTTCCGGAATCTTTTGTAAAGTTATCAAATGTTTCGGGGGAATTAAAAGCTGAAGCTTTGCGTGCAGAAAAGCTTATAACTAAAAACAATGTTATAAAACAATCATTGAACATAAATGCTTTGGACGAGCCGATACCAACTAATTAGGCAGTGATAACTATGGATATAGTATGCTTACAAACTAATGCAGAATACAATTCAATAGAAAATGAAGAAGCTAATTTTAGAGATTATGACTGCCAAGAGATATTTTATCCGTTATGGTTGTTAGAGGTTGAAGTTTGCATGCATTTACTTTTTTCGAAAGTAAAAAGGATGAGTATTAAGGTAGCCGTGGATGGATTTACCGGTGATATAAGTTTTATTTGTAAACAAATAGAGACATATCATGCAGAAGTAAAGCTTGAACAATTACTGCCTGTAACCGCAAAAATGGATGCGGAAGGATTGGTAAAAGTGAAAGATTCTCTGCTGCCTTTTGTACTATCTAAAGCACGCTCGTTTCTTGTCAGACCTTCAATTAACATACAAAACAAAAGTATTATTTTTAAGCCCTTTTACAGGCTTTCATCTATGGACGGGGATGACAGAATCATTTATTTAGATAAGAGTAACGGTAAAATAGCCGTATTAAGACAGGAGGGAAAAAGCAATGACTCTTTTTAGATGGGATGAATTAACATGGACAGAATTAACCAATCTTCGTGATGGCATCATTATCATACCGACAGGCTCGGTTGAACAGCATGGACCGCATTTGCCCATTGGTACGGATACATTTATAGCTGAAGGTTTTGCTAAAAAATTGTATAATAAAGCTATAGATAAAAAAATAATAATAGCTCCTTCTATATCATATACTTATGCAAAACTAAACAGTAATTATTTAGGAACAATCAATTTGAACGGGAGTACACTGATTAAACTGGGCTTAGACCTTATTTCGGAATTCTTGAGACAGGGATTTAATAAGATTATTTTAATAAACGGGCATCTTGAAAGTATACCTTTTCTGATGGAAGGAATTGAGCTGGCTCTTACAGCTTATGAAAATTCAAAAAATACAAATAGTGAAATTCCTAAAATAGTAATTGCTAATTGGTGGGAATTTATATCTGATGAAATGATAGATAATATATTTGGGGATAAATGGCCGGGCTGGGAAGCGGAACATGCTGCTTTAACCGAGACAGCACTGATGAAATATTTATACCCTGAGTTGGTTAGGGATATAAAAGTAGATTCGTGTGAGTACGAGAAATTGCCTTATCGCATTTTACCTTGGAATAAGCGTGTTCAACCTTCATCCGGCTCATATGCAAATCCTGACGGTGCTACTATGGAAATTGGGAGACATCTGACTGAAGCAGTTATTTCAGGTTTTACAGAACTAATTAAAAAAGAGTTTTAATGAGTTACCTATAATAAGAATGTTTATATATGCTGAATACTATGTTAAAATATGGGTAAAAGTGTAGATGAATAACAAATCTGCCAATCAGTTAAAATAAGAGGCATAGTAAATGGAGGATAGTAATGAAACATAAGTTTATTGCAAAGAGGTACTGGAAAGATAAAAGTACAGCCATGGGTCAGTCTGATGTGATAGCGAAGTCTTTTGAAGATATTATAAATTTAAGTCTGGGTGACCCGGATTTAATTACACACGATATTATAATAGATAATTCTTATGCTGATGCTAAGGCAGGACATACAAAATATACCGACTTTCGCGGGGACCCTGAATTGCGGCAAGAAATAATTAATTATTACAAAGAAGAATATGATATGGATATTAAAGATGAGGAAGTCTTTGTTTGTGCATCGGGATGTCTTGGAATGTACTTAGCCTTAGAAGCTATTGTTGATGATGGAGATGAAATAATACTGCAGGCACCATGCTTTACGCCATATCCCCAGCAGGTGGAATTAGCAAGGGGAGTACCCGTTGAACTGCCTACTTATGAAGAAGAAGACTTTCAAATAAATGTAGATAGACTTGAATGCTTAATTACAGAAAAGACAAAGGCATTGGTTATTAACTCACCAAGCAATCCGACCGGCTCTTGTCTTACTGTTGAAGTTATGGAAAAAATTGCACAAATCGCTGAAAAATACGACTTGATTGTAGTTTCAGATGATATTTATACATCTTTCAGTTATCAATATCCATTTGTGCCGTTTGCAAGTCTTCCGGGCATGAAAGACAGAACAATTATAATTAACTCTTTTTCAAAAAATTTTACTATGACCGGTTGGAGAATAGGAAATATTATTGCACCGGACTATATAATAAAAGTTATCCAGCAGATTAACGAAAATGTAGTTTTCACAGCACCGTCGATTTCGCAAAGGGCTGCAATCTATGCTTTAAAAAATCGCCATATAATTCAACCGCCTATGATTGAAGAATATAAGAAGAGAATGTTTTATGCAGCTGAGCGAATAAATAAGATTCCAAAACTTTCTGTTATTTATCCGCCGAAGGGAAGCTTCTACTTGTTTATGAATATTAAAAAAACAGGACTGTCAAGCGTTGAAGCGGCAGATTTAATTTTGAAAGAAGCTCATGTATTGATGCTGCCGGGGGATGCCTTTGGAGCTTGCGGAGAAGGTTATATTCGCATTGCCTGCACAGTTGATGTTGAAACACTGAAAGAAGCATTCGATAGAATTGAAAAGATAGCATTATTAAATTAATATAAAGTATTTATAGGGAATATAAAAACTTCCCATAATAATATTTGGGATAACCAAAAGGTTATCCAATATTTTTTCGGCAGGAAAATATTGACCTTAATATACACTTATTATATAGTAATGTTAGCGTTCTACTACTAATTATGGGGGTATGTAATGGAAATATATGAAGCATGCGGAATCAAAGCAGTAATAAATAATAAAAGTAAAGGTGTGAGGCCTTACTTTTTAAGTGAAGAAGAAATAAAAGGAGTAAGGAAGTTCCATGCTACAATCGACGGCTATGAAATTACGCCTTTGGTAAGCTTGGAATGTTTAGCTGAAAAGTTAGGTGTTTCCAAGATATATGTAAAGGATGAATCAAAAAGATTTGGACTTAATGCATTTAAAGGCTTGGGTGCAACATATGCCATAGCAAGACTGTTGTGCGAGAAATTAGGTGTGGATATAGATTCAATAGATTATAACTACTTTAAGCTGCCTGTGGTGAAAGAAAAAATCAAGGACATGGTCTTTGTCACCGCAACAGACGGCAATCATGGAAGAGCGGTAGCTTGGGCGGCAGCTCAATTGGGATGCAACTCAATTGTATATATGCCAAAGGGGTCTTCCCTGAGGAGATTGCAGCATATTAAGGATACTGGTGCGGAAGCTTTTATTACGGATGTAAATTATGACGATACCGTAAGGATGGCTAAGAAGAAAGCTGATGAAATAGGTGGATTATTAGTTCAGGATACAGCTTGGGAAGGATATGAAAAAGTTCCCAACTGGATTGCTCAGGGCTATACTACAATGGCAGCCGAAGCCATAGACCAGATGAAGTCGGATGGAAGCATGAAGCCGACGCATGTCTTTTTACAGGCGGGAGTGGGCTCCTTTGCGGGAGGTATATTGGGATACTTTACAAATATTTATAAGGATGAGCCGCCCGTAACTGTAATTGCGGAGCCGGAAAATGCCGCATGTATTTATAAGTCTGCCTTGGCGGACGACGGAAAACCTCATTCCGTTTCGGGAGACCTTAATACCATAATGGCGGGATTAGCTTGCGGAGAGCCTAATACGGTTACCTGGCCTATTTTAAGAGATTTTGCAAAAGTCTACGTGTCTTGTCCTGATTATGTGGCAGCTAAAGGAATGAGAATATTGGCAGCTCCTTCAGGTAATGATAAGAAAGTCATATCAGGAGAATCAGGTGCAGTGGGGTTAGGACTGTTAACCCTGTTTCTTGAAAAAGAAGAGTTGAAACCATTAAAAGAAAAGTTAAAATTAAATGAAAACTCTGTAATAATATGTTTCAGTACGGAAGGGGATACTGACCCGGAACAGTACCGAGCGATTATTTCACAGCCGGAGATTTTTAACTGAAAGGATGAAAAGTATGAAAAATTTATGGGGCGGTCGTTTTTCCAAGAGTATGGAAGACTATACCGCTGATTACAATGAATCTATAAGCTTTGATAATATTTTGTATAAACACAGTATTACGGGCAGCAAAGCTCATGTAAAAATGCTTGCAAAACAGCAAATCATAAGCAATGAAATATGCGAAGAAATATTGAGGGGATTATCAATTGTAGAAAAGAAAATTGAAAATAATGAAGTTGAATTTAATATACTCGATGAAGATATAATGATGATTATTGAAAAAGAGCTCACCAAGGAAGTCGGAGAAGCAGGAAAATATCTTCACACAGCGAGAAGCAGAAACGACCAGAATGCATTGGATGAAACGCTGTTTTTGCGGGATGCAGTAAAGAATTCAATCAAACATTTAATAGATTTACTTGATGTCCTGATAAATAAGGCAGAAGAAGAATCACATAAAATAATGCCCGGTTTTACTCATTTACAGCACGCTCAGCCGATAACGGTCGGATTCTACTATATGGCACATTTTCAAGGCTTGCGAAGAAATGTTGAGAGATTCCGAGAATTATTAAAACGTCTGGACAAAAATCCCTTAGGATCGTGTGCATTGGCGGGAACCACATTGCCCATAGACCGTTTTGCGACAACAGAATTAATGGGTTTTTCGGAACCCACGGAAAATGCATTGGATACAGTTGCTTCAAGAGATAACATTGCAGAATATTTATTTAATGCTGCTCTATGTATGACTCATTTAAGCGGTTTTGCAGAAGAAATTATTGTTTTTAATTCTCAAGAATTTAATTTCATCACTATTGACGACAGCTTTTGTACGGGTAGCAGTATTATGCCTCAGAAGAAAAACCCGGATATTGCCGAATTGGCTCGAGGCAAATCAGGTAGAGCCATAGGGAATCTCATAACACTTTTGACCGTTTTAAAAGGTACCTTTTTAACATTAAACAAGGATTATCAGGAAGATAAAGAAGCACTCTTTGACAGTATACATACATTGGACAGAACAGTGTTTATATTTGCCAGAATGCTTGAAAATATAACTTTTAATGAGGATGTATTAAGAGCGCATTTAAAAAAAGGATTTATAGAAGCAACGGATATAGCGGAATTCTTGGTAAAACATAATATTCCATTTAGGGAAGCTCACGAAATCGTGGGTAAGTTAGTTAAATATTGCGAGCTCAAATCAAAGACTTTTCAGGATATAAACAAAGAAGAATTGAAGGAGTTAGACTTTCCCGTTGAAATTGAAGACTTGAGTCAATTTACCGTAGAAAACTGTATAAAGAACAGAAACAGCTATGGAGGCACATCCTACGATGATGTTAAAAGACAAATCAATAATGCCAAAAATTTCGTCGCTGAGTTAAAAAGTCTGTTCTAATCATCCTGAGTATGATAGAGGTGTAAGATGGAAGCAATTTTTAGAAAGAAATACATAGTACAGCCGAGTGAAACAGATTTTAGAAGGCAGCTTAAGTTAAGCTCGTTATTTTTATACCTGCAGGACATGGCAACCGAGCATGCCTATAATATCGGTGTGGGAAGAGATGTATTACAAAAAAAGTACGGCATCATATGGGTATTAAATCGTGTAAAGGGTGAAGTAATAAGATATCCTATGTTCAAGGAAGAAATAACAATTGAAACTTGGCCGGAGCCGCCGGAAAAAGTTCAGTTTAACAGGAATTTTTTAGTTTATGACAAGGATGGAAATATTATAGTCAGGGCTTTTAGCCAATGGGTTGTAATAGATTTCATTACTAGGAAACTGAGAAGAAGCAGTATAATAGAAGAAGAATTTCCAAAGGTTGACAGAGAAAGAGCTATCGACTGTACACTGAACAAAATAAAACCAAGAGGCAAACTAAATTTGGGTTATAAAAAAACAGTCGGTTACAGTGACATTGATATAAACGAGCATTTGAACAATGCAAAATACATCGATTATATAATGGACTGTTTCAGCTTGGAAAATCACAAAAAATACTCTGTCAAAGCAATCGATATAGATTATATACATGAAGCATTGCCGGGTGAAATCATACAGCTTTATACCGATACAGAAGATGCAAAAGATAATATGGTATACATAGAAGGAATTAACGAAAATACGAAACTTACAACCTTCAAGGCACAAATATTAAGAAAATAATTACAAAAGACACGGGACGTTTGTTTTGCTTCCTTGTCTTTTTTATATACGATTGATAGCCAATACTTGTCAGTATGTCGAATACATAAAATATAATTGGCAACAATAACCTTGGAGGTGATTATGTGATATCACGTAAATCAGTTATAACTTTTGGCATGGTTGCTATTCCAATTGCAATGTATACGGCAACGCAAGACAATGATATTCATTTTAATCAGCTGCATGCGGAAGACAACAGCCGAATAAGATACAAGAAAACATGTGCACATTGCGGCAAAGAAATAACTTCTAATGAAATTGTAAAAGGATACCAATATGATAAGGACAAGTATGTTGTAATCACAGATGAGGAAATTGAAAAAATAAAGACGGAGAAAGATAAATCAATTCAAATTCTTCATTTTGCAGAATTGAACCAAATTTCACCCGTTTATTATGAAAAGACCTATCAGGCAGTGCCGGAGCCGGGCGGGGAGAAGGCTTTTGAACTGTTGCGCTCTGCACTGATGGCCGAGCAAAAAATAGCCATAGGAAAGACTGTCATGGGCACCAAGGACACATTGATGGCTATTATTCCTCGAGAGGAAGGTATATTGATTTCTACCATGTTTTTTGCCGATGAAGTCAAAGAAATTCAAAAACAATATACCAAGCCTGAAGTATCCAAGCAGGAGCTCGATATGGCAAAGCTTCTTATAAATTCAATGGATACTCCTTTTGACCCTTCCAAATACAAGGATGAATACCAAGTGAAGCTTCGTGAGCTTATTGAAGCAAAAATTTCAGGAAGAGAGGTTGTTGCTGCCGAGCCTGAAAGTGCAGGCAAGGTAATCGACCTGATGGAGGCTTTGAAAGCCAGTGTAGAGAAAGCTAAGAATAAGGAAACGGCATAATATGGCTGTAGGATTAAATGAATATAAGCAAAAAAGAAATTTTGAAAAAACTTTTGAGCCGGAAGGAAAGACACAAAGCTCAGAAGAAAGTTTAAGATTTGTTGTCCAGCATCATTTAGCCAGCAGAGACCACTATGATTTGCGTTTGGAATGGAATGGTGTTCTTCTAAGCTGGGCAGTACCCAAGGGGCCTTCTTACAATACTAAGGATAAAAGGCTTGCCGTACAGGTAGAGGACCACCCTTTGGAATACAGGAATTTTGAAGGTACCATTCCTAAGGGGGAATATGGCGGCGGGGTTGTAATGATTTGGGATGAAGGATACTGGGAGCCTCATATGAATGTGGATGAAGGTCTCAGTGAAGGTATGCTCAAATTCAGTCTGAAAGGAAGCCGGCTTAGAGGCAGGTGGGCTTTGATAAGGTTAAAAGGTAAGGCAGGTGAAACACAGGATAACTGGCTTTTATTAAAAGAAAAGGATGAGTATTCTAAGGATGAAGAAGGAATGTCCGAATTTACCACCAGTATCAGGACCGGACGAACAATGGCTGAAATTGAAGGAGGTCAAGATGAAAAGTTCATCAAAAATCCTTTCAGTAAAGCTGATGTTCAGCTTGCCAAATTAGTTAAGGCAATCCCGGAAGGTGATTGGCTTTATGAAATGAAATATGACGGCTATAGAATTTTGGCATTTGTGGAAGGCAACAGTGTCCGTCTTATAACAAGAAAGGGCAATGATATTACCAAACGGTTTTTTACGATAGCCTCTTCGCTTATAGACTTGGCTAAGGGAAGAGCAATGGTATTAGACGGTGAAATAGTTATTACGGATGAATCGGGCAAGACGGATTTTCAAGCTTTACAAAACTATTTAAAAACGCAGAACTCTCAAAATCTTACTTATATTGTCTTTGATTTGCTCGCCATTGACGGAGAGGATATTCGAGGACAATCTTTAATTCTAAGAAAAGAAAAGCTTGAAAGTTTATTGCAGGATGCGCCAAAAAATCTTTACTACAGCCGCCATGTGAAAGGATACGGAAAGGAAAGCTTTGCTGCAGCTTGTGAAGCTGGAATGGAAGGAATAGTGGGGAAAAAACCTGATTCCATTTACAGCGGAAAAAGGAATGATGACTGGATAAAAATTAAATGCGATAAAAGACAAGAGTTCGTTATCGGAGGATATACACTTTCAGATAAAAGAAGCAGCGGAGTAAGCTCCCTTCTTCTCGGAGTTTACGAGGGTGAGGATTTAATATATGCAGGACGTGCAGGCACGGGAATCAGTGAAAATGATATGAAAATTCTTGAGAGTAAATTTGAGGGTTTAAAGTGCTCGAAGCCTCCTTTCAAGGAGGTGCCAAAGACAAAGCCTAATGAAAAGATTACCTGGCTTGAGCCCAAATTGGCTGCAGAAATAAAGTTTGCAGAATGGACCAAGGATAATCTGCTAAGGCAAGCAAGCTACAAAGGATTAAGGGAAGATAAGGACACTAAGGATATTAAAAGGGAAAAGGCAGAGGGGATTCTGCCCCAATCAAATGATGAAGAGGGAAGATACATGGAAAAAGATCTTATTATTGAAGGAGTTAAAATTTCAAGTCCTGACAAAATCATATACAATGAACTCGATATAACAAAGGAAGAAGTTATTCGTTACTATTCAAAGGTTGCAGATAAAATGCTTCCTTATGTGAGGCATAGAATTTTAAGTATTGTACGTTGCCCCAAGGGAGTATCCCAAGCGTGCTTTTATAAAAAGCACCCCGGTCCCGGAAGCAAAGGAATTATTACAATGCCCGTTTCAACAGGCGATGATGAAACAGGTGAATACTTTTATATAGAGAATGCAACAGGGTTAATATCTGAAGCCCAGATGGGTACTTTGGAATTTCATATTTGGGGAAGCAGTGTTGATAATCTTGAAATGCCGGACATGATGGTATTTGATTTGGACCCGGATGAAGGAATGGATTTAGACAAAGTTCGCCAAGGGGTTATTGACATTAGAAGTATACTTGATGAACTAAATTTAAAATCATATCTTAAGATAAGCGGTGGTAAGGGATATCATGTGGTAATTCCGTTAAAACCTACCGCCGATTGGGATAAATTTCATGATTTTGCAAGACAGGTTGCAGAGGTAATGGAAAATAAGTGGCCGGAAAGATATACAAGCAATGTAAGA
This sequence comes from Clostridiales bacterium, assembly GCA_003483345.1. GTDB lineage: Bacteria > Bacillota > Clostridia > Tissierellales > Sedimentibacteraceae > Sedimentibacter. The sequence goes on from DMWH01000300.1 coordinate 10,976, forward strand.
AAAGCTAAAAGAAAAGGCAAAATATTTATTGACTGGATTCGGAATGCAAGGGGAGCTACAAGTATTGCCCCTTATTCACTGAGGGCAAGAAAAGGAGCTAAGGTGTCTATGCCTATATTTTGGGAAGAGCTTTATACGGTTGCGCCGGATGGCATCAATATGGAGGATGCTCTTTTAAGGATTGAAAAAAAGGACCCTTGGGAGGATTTCTTCCAAAACAGCCAATCGATTATATAGAATAACCTGCAAGAACCTACAGGCTCACTGTAGGTTCCAATACTGTCAATGTATTATTATAAGTATTAAGATTAGTAACTGCCCCTATGGGTATGGCCATTTTATAATAGCCGTGCCCTGAAGCTAAATTGGTCATAAGAGGTTTGCCTAAGGGAACAATTACTTCATTTATTATGTCTTCATAGGTTTTTCCGTAATTTGCATAACAACCTGCACATTCTCCCATTATAACTCCGGCGCAATCTCTGAATTTACCTGCATGAATCAAATGAGCAATCATTCTGTAAACACGGCTTGCTGCTTCGTGAGTTTCTTCAATAAATAAAATCCTTCCGGTAGTATCAATTTCAAAGGGTGTTCCAAGTGTATCAACAAAAGACGTTAGATTGCCTCCTACTATGGTACCTGTTACATTTCCCTCAATTCTGCTTATCAGCGGAATACCGGGGGGATTCTCCAAAGGTCTTGGTGCAGTTATTGTTGATGTGGCAGTAAAAAATTGGTCAAAATTATATGCAGGGGTAGTGGGTCTAAAATCTATTAACAATAAGCTGTGAAAGGTAATTAAGTCTGACAATTGGTATAAAACATTCAATAAAATTGTTATATCGCTGTATCCGGTTATAATCTTAGGGTTGCGCCTTATTACATCAAAATCAAGATAAGGAATGATATCCGAAACTCCCGTACCACCTCTTGTAGGTATAATAGCTCTAACTTCGGGATTCACAAACATATTCATTAAATCCGCAGCACGTTCCATGGGCGAAGCAGCAACAATACCTGCATCGGAATATACAAATTCGCCTACTACAACATTAAAACCCATAGATTCTAATGTTTGAATTCTAGAGTCAACAGATTCGGCATCACGAGGACTACCCAAGGTAACTACGCCTACGGTATCTCCTGCTCTTAAAATAGGTGGTCTGATAGCCATTCTTTCCTCCTAATAATATCCATTCTATTTAGTTATTATATGAGAAAAAGCTATGTTGGTTAATAAATAAGAAGTTCATCGGCAGAAGAAAAAATCAAAGCATATAT
>DMWH01000300.1:12287-13717 GCA_003483345.1 Clostridiales bacterium
AAAAAATACTAAATATAGGTTCGCTCGAAATTATTCGAGTATCTATAAAATAAAATAAATAATATTAATCCCTTTAAATTTGAAGATATAGCTATTGCCCACCAAACACCCGGCAATCCTAATGACCTGCTTAGTATCAATGCGGCCGGTATTCTAAGTACATTCAGTATAATTCCGTTTATCGTGGGGAAAATTGTTTTTCCTAATCCGTTAAATGCACCGGTAGTACCAATTTCAATTGCCATGAGGAATTGAGAAAAACCTAATATATGCAAATAAATTATTCCTTCCTTTATTGCAATCGGGTCATTGGGAGTAAATAATGAAAATAGTTGTTCAGCACCAAAAATCAATAGCAAGGTTGAAAATATTCCGATACTCCCTACAATTTGAATCCCCTGTACATATCCGTCTTTGACTCGTTTTATTTTTCCGGCACCGTAATTTTGCCCTACAAATGCAGATATAGCTGCAGAAAAACCTTCAGTTGTCATCCATGTAATGGACTCGATTTGAGCGCCTATACTTTGAACGGCAATTGCAACGGGTCCGAAAACTGCCAGTATTCTGGTTAGAATTATTGCTATGCCCGCATGGATACCCATCTGAGTAAAGGGAGGAAATCCTATTTTGACTATATTTTGAATAATGGGTAGTCTTGGTTTCTTAAATAATTTTGCATGTGAATAAATAGTATCATATCTTTTCCCTATAATTAAGAAAATCATCGTCACGAAGAATTGAGCCATTATTGTAGCTAAGGCAGCACCTTTAACACCTAATGCCGGCAAGGGACCGAAACCGAATATCAACAAAGGGTCAATAACAATATTTGCAATAAGACCCACTGTATTAATTTTAAAAGGAGTAATACTGTTTCCGGTGCTGTTTAAAATTGCTGAGAAAACAGGATTTAAAAAGTGAAATGTGATTCCTGCTGAAATAATTGTCAAATACTCAACTGCCATTTTACTTACATTTTCATTTTCAATATTAAAAAAACCAATTATTTGGTGTCTGAAAATATACAAAAATAAAGAGTATAATATAGCTATGAAAAGATTTAGCTGAAGTCCGTTGTTGATATAGTTTTTTACACCTTCCGAATCTCCCTTCCCAAATAATTGGGCAACCATAACTCCAACTCCCACCTGTGCAATCATCACCAATGAAGAGCCAAACCATAAAAAATAGCCTGCAGCACCGGCGGCTGCAACGGCATCGGTACTGAGCCTGCCAAGCCACATAATGTCTGTCAAGTTGTATGCCATATTTATAAATGAAGTGCCCATTATGGGAAGTGCTAACTTTACTAATGCACTTCGTATTTTTCCTTCTGTCAAAATAATATTGTTTCTCATTCTTTTGTCCTTAGTAATTATTATTGTATTATTTTAACTGATAATTTTGCTTTGTACAAGCAAAACATA
>DMWH01000174.1 GCA_003483345.1 Clostridiales bacterium
ATGGGAAATCTTGACTGTATAATGATGCCTGCAGGTCAAGAAGCAGTCTATGCACCAAAAATTGGTGTTTTAGGTTTGCCGTTCCTGTTTGCAAACTATGAGCAGGTTTATAAAGTATTGGATAGTGAGGTTGGCGAATCTCTTGTTGATGATCTTGCAAATCACAATATGATTCAATTGGCTTACTGGGAAAACGGATTGCGCCAGATTACAAATAATGTGCGTCCAATAGAGAAACCTGAAGATCTGAAAGGTCTTAAGATTAGGACTCCGGAAGATAGTATGACTTTGGCTATTTTTAGAACTCTGGGTGCCAGCCCGTCGCCTCTTGCATTTTCAGAGCTCTATCTTGCTTTACAGCAAGGTACCTTTGACGGACAGGAAAACCCGGTATCCAATATACATGCAAATAAATTTCAGGATGTACAAAAGTATATTACAATTTCTAACCACAAATATGAGCCAAAAAATATGATATTCAGCCTTTCTACATGGAATAAACTACCTGAAGACATAAAGACAGTACTTCTTGAGGCTTCTAGAATATATGGTAAGGAGCACCGAAAGGCTATAGCCGACAGTGCTGACAGCATGCTGGAAGAGTTGGAAGCTGCAGGAATGCAGGTATCACGTCCTGATACAAGTGTATTCCAGGAAGCAACTAAGTCAGTTTATACGGATTTCTTTGCACAAAATGAATGGGCTGAAGACATTGTAAATCAGATTAAAGAAATCATAGCAACTGTAAAATAGCTGCAAAGCTATTATTAAAAAATAACAGGGGATTTCTTATCCCCTGTTCATCCTTTGAAAGAGGTGAGAATAATCAAAACAAAAATAGAAGTAATCAGTGTTTTTTTAAATAAGATAGCGACAGCAATAACAGTTTTTCTCATGGCATTCTTGTGCGTATTGATTTTTGTATCCGTATTCTGGAGATTTGTACTGAATAATCCTATAGTCTGGCAGTATGAGACTACCCTTTTATGTTTATCCTGGGTAGTTTACATAGGTATGTCCATGACATTCAAGTCCAAGGAGCATATGTCACTGACTTTCGTGACCAATGCACTTAAGCCGAAAGTAAGGGTGATATGGTTGAATGTTATTGATATTGTATGCATAGTATTCCTGATTATTGGAGTTATAGCAGGCACATCTGTTGTCAATTCAACGTGGAGTAATTATTATCTTACTCTTCCGTTTATTCGCAAAAGTTTTTTCTATATGGCATTTCCAATAGGGTGCTCGATATCAATAATTCATTTGATAAATAACATCTATACAAGAGATGTGGCTTCCGTGGCTATTCGTGGCTCCGATGAAGTCGAGCAGCTTGCGAAAATGTCGAAGGAGGTGTAGGCACATGATGACATATGGACTTTTTTTAATAGGACTCTTCATGGTTCTGATGGTTGTTGGTGTACCTATTGCCTTTTCTTTAGCGTTGTCGGCTATAATAACAGTCGTTACTACCGGCAACTTCACTGTTACTGCAATAATACATAGGATGATAGGTAACTCCAGTTCATATACACTTCTTGCAATACCGTTTTTCATATTGGCTGCAAAGCTAATGAACACAGGCGGAATCACAAGACGAATATTCAGGGCTGCTTCCGCATGGGTTGGTCATATTCCCGGAGGACTTGGGCATGCTAATGTGGTTGCATCAGTAATCTTCTCAGGTATGAGCGGCTCCGCGGTAGCTGATGCAGGCGGTCTAGGTCAGGTTGAGGTAGAAGCTATGAGAAAGGACGGCTTTGATGACGATTTTTCGGCGGCTGTAACCTGTGCATCAGCTACTATTGGACCGATTATACCTCCAAGTATTCCTGCAGTAGTATATGGAATGATGACTGAGGTATCAGTTGGAGCACTATTTATAGGAGGTATTATACCGGGTCTGCTGTTAGCTGTTGCTTGCTCTGTATTGGTTTATTACATGAGTGTAAAACGTAAGTACCCTGTAAGACAGTTCAGCTGGAAAGAAGTAGTAGCATCCACTGCCGACGCGTTCCTTTCTCTACTCACCCCTGTTATAATCATAGGAGGCATATGGACAGGTATATTCAGCCCAACGGAGGCTGCAGCCATGGCTACTTGTTATGCATTCTTTCTGGCGGTAATAGTATACCATGAGATGAGCCTTAAGGAAGTTGCTCAAGCAATAGCAGAAACAGTACGAGATTCTGCAGGCATATTACTTATTATATGCGGTGCTGCTGCATTCTCATGGTTGGTGACGATGCTTGGTCTCACTGAGACATTTTCTAATGCTCTGACCTCTCTTACGGACAACAAGTATATAATGCTTCTAATATTAAATATTGCCTTTTTAATAATAGGAATGTTTATGGAGGCGTTGGCTGTCATGACAATAACTATACCGTTCTTGATTCCGCTTATGGGGAGTTTTGGAATTGATCCGGTACACCTTGGGATAGTGTTGATTCTCAATCTTATGATAGGTCTTTCCACACCGCCTGTTGGAACGTCACTGTTTGTATGTGCCAAGGTTGCAGATATATCTATTGAAAGAATGTATAAGGCAATTCTGCCGTTCCTTATTCCCCTTATATTTGTGCTGTTTCTGATTACATATGTACCGAGCCTTGTAACATGGCTACCAAACATGATGCTTAAATAACAAAATACTTACCTGGCCATTAAATTTTATTTATATGAAACAGTTGTATTTCAACTGTTTTTTATTTACGATAAATTAAGGCGGCAACCCCTGATGATTTGTTTAACAAGCCTTAATTAAAAGTGCATAAATATAATGCTACTTTATAAATATGTTAAATAAGCTTGACAAACAATGGAAAGATTATTAGTATATATGTAGGTGGTGATAATGTGAATAAGTCGATAAATGTATATTCCGAAATCGGGAAATTAAAAAAAGTTTTATTGCACAGACCTGGAAGAGAATTAGAAAATTTAATGCCGGAATATCTTGACAGATTGCTTTTTGACGATATTCCGTATTTAAAAATTGCACAGCAGGAACATGATGCTTTTGCAAACATTTTTAGAGAAAATGGAGCAGAAGTTGTTTATTTGGAAGATTTGGTCGTTGAGTCTCTTATTAATGATGAAGTTAATTCAAAGTTTATTGATGAGTATATTGAGGAAGCAGGTATAAAGGAAGATAGAGAAACCGGTATCTTGAAAGAATATTTTCTGTCTTTTTCCGATAAGAAGGATATGGTCCTAAAAATGATGGAAGGGATACGAAAGTCTGAAATAAAAGATTACAGGGGTCCCGGTTTAGCTGACTTTTTAAGCAATCAATACCCATTTATAATTGACCCTATGCCAAATTTATATTTTACAAGAGATCCGTTTGCTGCACTGGGCAGCGGTGTATCTATTCACAAAATGATGACTGCAACAAGAAACAGGGAAACTTTATTCGGGAAGTATATATTTAACTACCATCCTACATATAAGGATACAAAATTATTTTATGATAGAACTGAGGATTATTCTCTTGAAGGCGGAGATATATTAGTGCTGAATAAAGAAACTATAGCAGTGGGTATTTCACAAAGAACTAATCCAAATGCAATTGAAAAGTTTGCAAACATAATATTGACAGAAGAGAGTTCCTTTAAAAAGGTACTGGCAATAGACATACCTAAAACCAGAGCTTTTATGCATTTGGACACGGTATTTACCATGGTCGATTATGACAAATTCACAATACATCCAAATATTAAGTCTGATATAGTTGTTTATGTTCTTAAAAAAATTGATGGAAAAATGGATATTACAGAGGAAAGAGCCACCCTTGAACAGGTGTTGGAAAAAGAACTAAATATTGATAAGATTAAATTAATTAAGTGCGGCGGCGACAGTGTTATTGATGCCTCCAGGGAGCAATGGAACGACGGCTCCAATACATTATGTATATCACCGGGTGAAGTAATTGTTTATTCAAGAAATTACGTTACGAATAAAATACTTGAGGAAGAAGGAATAAAGATTCATATAATGCCAAGCTCTGAGTTATCAAGGGGCAGGGGCGGACCAAGATGTATGAGCATGCCCTTAATCAGGGAAAACGTATAAAGTTGTAAAAGAATTGAAATATTTAAAATGTTTTGATATATTAAGCATACAAAGGATATAAAATTAATAATGGAGGATGTAAATGGCAGTAAATTTAAAGGGAAGAAGTTTTTTGACATTAATGGATTTTACACCGGAAGAAATC
>DMWH01000258.1 GCA_003483345.1 Clostridiales bacterium
ATATAAGTAAGTTGGAGGAATGTATATGAACAAATATAAAAAAGCTGATAGAATGAAGAGAATCATTTGTTTAATCTTGGCTGTCGGAATGGTTTTAACTGCATTTATGAGTTTATTGGGATACTTTTTTTAAATATTATAATGCTTATATATGGGACGTTTAAAAACCGTACCCGTCAGGTTGCGAAGAATTGTCGCTCTGAGCAAGGCAAACAAGCCTCAACGTCTCTAATTGTGGTGATATATGGAGTACTTTGATTATTTGAAAAAAGTTAACGGGTTAGAATTAAGCAGCCAACAGATGAATGCTGCCTCTTTTGATAAAGGAAATGCATTGGTTCTTTCCACCGCGGGCTCAGGCAAGACTACCGTTATCATTGCACGAGCAGGAAGGCTTTTATTTGAAAATAAATGTAGCAAAAAAATTCTAACCATTACATTTTCTAAAATGGCAGCCAATGACATGAAGAAAAGATTTGCATGTATTGGACATAGTCAAAATTATGAAACAAAAACTGAGTTTTCAACTATACATGCCTTTTCTTATAAAATTGTGAAGAATTTTTACAGGAGAAAGGGCATTAATTTTGGATTGCTTACGAATAATTATCAGGCGCTTTCGGAAATACTTAAAGCTCATTATTCCAAATCGTATTTCAACTATGTAAGCGAAGAAGAGATTGAAAATTTATCTTCTGCAATTGGATATGTGAACAATATGATGATAGCTCCCGAAGAATACAAGGAGTATGGAATTGAAATAAAAGGTTTTGATAAACTTTACAATGATTACAAAATGTACAAGTCCCAAAACAGGCTTATTGATTTTGACGACATGCTGAACTATTCATATAAAATATTATCAAACTCTGCCAATTACAAGGAGCAGCTTTCAAATACATTTGAATATGTGCAGATTGATGAAATGCAAGATACATCTAAAATTCAGCATGAGTTGATTAAACTTATAACCAACAATAATTTGTTTATGGTTGGAGATGATGACCAAGCTATTTATTCTTTCAGGGGAAGCTATCCGGATTTCATGCTTAAGTTTAAAGATACTTATAGTGACGGCAAAATATTTTACTTGGACAACAACTACCGGTCTGATAAATATATTGTGGAAGGTGCAAGAAACTTCATTGAAATAAATAAAAACAGATATAAAAAAGCTATAATAACAGACAACAAAAAAGAAAATGAAATTAATATCATCAAGGTTAAAGGCAGAGCTGAGCAGGCTAAGATAATCACTGAAGCAATTGCAAAAGCAAAGGAAGAAAATAAAACAATAGGTATTTTATACAGGTACAATATGTCAGCAATGATACCGGCTAACAGTTTTTATGAAAATAACATTGATTTTTATATTAAAGAGGATAAAACTAAGTTTTTCAGCAGTGCCGTACTTTACGATATTCTTGCATTCCTGAATTTGGCAATAAACCCCAAGGACAGAGATGCATATGCAAGGATATATTACAAAAGCTACACCTACTTTACCAAGGGTATGTGTAAGATGGTACAAGAAAGTAAGGAAGACAAAAGTGTTTTTGATATTTTGAACGGATACAAGCATTTTGACTATAATGTTTATGACAAAATTAAGCAGTTTAAAACTGATATCAATTATTTAAACAAGTTAAAGCCATCTAATGCAATAAGGTTTATAAAATTTGATTTGGAATATTTAAATTATTTGGAGAGAATGCAGGAAGAAGGACGATACAGCATGTCAAACTCTCTTCACATATTGGAGATTTTGGAGGAAATAGGTTCATACTGCAGTGATATAAAAGAATTCTTAAGAAAGCTCAATAATTTAAGAAATGTAATAAGGACAGCTTCAGAGAACAGAAACGCCAATGTTACATTGACTACAATTCACAGCGCAAAGGGCTTGGAATATGACTATGTTTATATTATTGATAATTTAGATGAATTAAATATTGATAAGAACTTATCTGATGAAGAGTATAAAAATAAATTAGAGGAAGAGCGTAGAATTTTTTATGTTGGTATGACCAGAGCAAAAGAAAAATTAAATATAGTGGTACCGGGAGAGCCTTCAGTATTTGTAAATGAATTAATTATTTCAAATAAAAGTAAAGATTAAATAGCTCTAAAAATGAAAAACATGAACACATATGTAACAGTATCTATAAAAAAACCCGTATGAAGTCAACAATATAAGGGAGTTGAAACTGTTCTGCCGATAGAAAAAAATAGGCTGAAGTCAAAGGACTTTACTATTTTACAATAAAATATTGATGTGTTTATTCCCTCGAAAGATAATTTTTGAGGGAAATCTATGTTAGTTGTAACAACATTTTTTGGCTCTTTCATAAATTTCTTGATATCTGACTCTTTTCGCAACAGCCCAAAGTGCTTCGAAATCTGACAGGTATTCTCCTTTATACAGGGACAAAAGCATTTGTGCCAAGCCCGTGGTATTATGAAGCCTGAATTCTTCATATATCTGCTCAAAAAGGTCTATATCACATGCAACTTCATCCCTGCAGATAAAATAACGGTTTTCACGATAGATGACCGATTCCTCTATACCGGCACATTCAAGGTCATTCTTTAGGTGTCTCAGATTTACCGCAATCAGGTTTTTTATATTCTTTGATTCCGATTCCCACCAAATAGCGTTATATATTTGTTCTTTTGTTGCCCCCTGATCGCCTGCATCTAAGAGAAAGGCCAAAAGCTCCCGTTCCTTTTTGGTTCTGAATTTCAAAAGGTTTTGCTTGTTTCTGTCCTGATAAACGGTAAAGGCTCCCAAGGT
>DMWH01000048.1:0-4128 GCA_003483345.1 Clostridiales bacterium
TTATGTAAATATAGAAGATTGATTATTACTCCCTTTATTATGTGGCCATCCATTGCGAAAATCAAATCATTTTTTAAGACTTATAAGGATGTTTATAAAGATGTGTAGAGTTTCTTAAGAAGATTTATTTCTTTGCCATGACCTTCTAAATCATTTGGAGTTTCCAAAAAGAAGGGAAGGTTTCTTAGCTTAGGATGGTTGATTATCCTTGTGATTGCATCAATTCCTATCTGTCCGTTTCCAATTGTTTCATGGCGGTCCTTGCGGCTTCCGATTGGATTTTTGCTGTCGTTTAAATGAATGGCATATAATTTTTCAAGACCAATTATTTCATCAAATTCATCTAATACACCGTCTAAATCATTAACAATATCATAGCCGCCGTCGTATACATGGCAGGTGTCAAAACAAATACCTACTTTTTCTTTGAGATTAATATTATCAAGAATCAGCTGCAGCTCTTCAAATGTTTTGCCGATTTCAGTACCTTTTCCGGACATTGTTTCAAGCAAGACTATGGTTGTTAGTTCAGGAAATAATATTTTATTTAAGGTATCCACTATATACTTTATTCCAACATCCACTCCTTGATTTACATGGCTTCCGGGATGAAAATTATATAAATTATATGGCAGGTATTCCATCCTTCTTAAATCATCTTCTAATACTTCCAATGCAAATTCCCTTGTTCTTTCATCAGCAGAACTTATATTGAGGGTATAAGGAGCATGACCTAATATTTTAACAAAGCTATTATCTTTCATTAATTTTTTTAATTTTTCTATATCATCAATATCAATTTCTTTAGCTTTGCTGCCTCTGGGATTGCGGGTAAAAAACTGGAATGTGTTTGCACTAATTTTCAAGGCATCCTTTCCTATTGCTTCATATCCTTTAGAAACTGATAAGTGACAACCGATATTTAACATATTTCCTCCGATTAGTAAAAAGTATTGGATATATTGTATTGTAAAACAATGTGACATTTCAAGTATAATTTTACAAAACGGTTATATAAAATAATTCCAATAATAATCTTAAAAACCACCATCGCATAGTTTAAAATTTAAAACAGCTAAGACCGTAAGTCTTAGCTGTTATAATGTTATTTCTACAATTGATTATTAATTATTGTCTTCATTAGCATAATAATTTGAAATAATATAATCAAATATTAATTTTGAGGCTACTATACTTGTCATATTATTATAATCCGTCAATGGATTAACCTCGACTATATCAAGTGCATCTATATAAGGTGCAACAATCTTTACAAATTTAAACAGTTGATAGCTTGTGAATCCACCCGGTTCATTAGCACCTGAACCGGGAGCAAATGCACTATCCAATACATCGATGTCAATTGACATATATATGTGCTCTGTACCGTTTGATGCTGCTTTTATTGCCTTTTTCGCTACCTCTTCAATGCTTGTCTCAAATACTTGATTAGCCGGAATTAACGTAATATTACTATTTTTTATGAAATGATAATGCTCAGGTGAATTGTAGCTTCTCATCCCTATTTGAACAAAATTCTCAGCACTTATTCTATCTAATTCCGATGCTCTTCTCATTTGACTGCTGCCGGAATATAACCCTTGAATCGGTGATTCTTTAACAAGGTCTAAATGTGAATCCACGTGAATAATGCCGATTTTTCCCTTAGTGTTATCATGCAGTGCTTTTATTCCGGGCCAGCCGGTTGAATGATCTCCGCCTAAAAGTATGGGTGAATACCCTTCTTCATATATTCTATCTATATTGCTTTTAATTTCGTCTAAGGCTTTTTTATTATCGTATCTGCTGATTTTATCAGTGTCACCATAGTCTTTTATTTCAAATTTTGACATATCGATGAGACGGTTAGCTTCCACATCAAACAACATGCCATCTTCTATTCTGTTCTTTATCCATTGTAAAGACCTTCTGATTTGCTCGGGAGCATATCTTGCTCCCGGATATCCTTTGGATGTTGTGGTATCATATGACATACCCAATATGCCGAATTTGTTTTTATGTTTAATTTTCACTTAATTACCTTCTTTCATGTTGTCATTTATTGCCTATTGTTCTACTACATACTCTCCATTTTCAACCACTAATATTATTAAGTCTTTTCCAACGGGCTCCCTGGCTCCCTTGAAGTTTGTAACACCGGTTGCACCCTGCAAACCTTCGGTAGCAGCAATTGCGTCTCTCACTGCCGAACCGTCTGTTGTACCTGCTCTGTTTATTGCATCTGCCATTACATACATTGCATCATAAGCATATGGTGACCATGAATCGACTTTTTTGTTGTATTTTGCTTCAAATTTCTTTACAAATTCTTGTGCTGCTTCACTTGGGTCAGATTCATGGAAATAACATACAACATGAACTCCATTAGCTGCATCTCCCGCAAGCTTTAAAAAGTCATCGGTATACAAGCTGTCGCTTGCATAGAAAGGAGCATCAATTCCTAAATTTCTCGCCTGCTGAATAATCAATGAAGCTTCTGTATAGTAGCTGATTAATACTATTACCTCTGTGTCACTGTTCTTTACTTTTGTCAGTATCAGTGAAAAGTCTTTATCTTGACCACCGATATAGGATTCATTCAATAATACTTCTCCGCCAAGCTCTGTAAAGCTGTTTGTAAATACATCAGATACACCTTTTCCATAGTCGCTGTTGTCATAAATAACAGTAGCCTTGTTATAGCCTGTGTCTTTCAATAATTGTGCTAACTGTGAGCCTTGATAATTGTCACCCACATTAATCCTGTAAACATAATCTCCGATATCAGCTACATCCGGATTAGTGGATGCAACCGCTATTGTTGGAATTTCATTTTGCTGGTATATGGGGCCTGCAGCTAAGGTAGCACCACTGAAAAAGTGTCCTACTATTCCTACAATGTTTTTGTCGCTGGCAAATTTTTGCGCAACACTTACTGCTTCTTTCGAATCTCCCTTATCATCCCCATAAACTATTTCGATAGGTTTTCCCAACACTCCACCGGCATTGTTTATTTCTTCTACGGCTAATTCTACACCATCTTTTGTATAATCGCCAAATTGTGCATAATCACCTGTAAACGGAGAAGCAACACCTATTTTTATTGTGTCCGTGTTATCATTCCCTGCAGGACTACACCCTGTAAATACAGCTGACATTAATAAAGCTAAAATCATAATTGAAATTAATAATTTTTTCATTTTTTCCTCCTAAGTTTTAATATATAAAATGATATTTAATCATCATTTTCACCTAAATAAATTTTCTTTACCTGTGGATTTGTTAACAATAATTTTGCATCATCATGTAAAATAATTTCCCCTACTTCCATTACATAGCCATAATCAGCTACTGAAAGAGCAACCTGTGCATTTTGCTCAACAACTAAGATGGTTGTGCCGTTATTATTAATATTTTTAATAATTCTGAACACCTCCTCAACAACAAGAGGAGCTAACCCCATTGAAGGCTCATCAAGCATTAATAATTTTGGTGCCTGGAGCATTCCCCTGACTATTGCCAGCATTTGTTGCTCTCCGCCGCTCAGTGTTCCGGCTAATTGATTTTCTCTTTCTTTTAATACTTTAAAGCTTTGTAAAGCATTAGTCATTTCTTCGTAGAATTTAGCTTTTGTTACATTTCTCGAAGATGAACTCATAATAAGATTTTCTTTGACAGTCAGGTTAGGAAAGATATGTCTTCCCTCCGGAATGTGTATTATACCTTTTTTTACTATTTCGTGCGGTTTCATACCTGTAATATCATTTCCTTCAAAGAGAATACGACCTTTATTCGGTATAACCAGCCCTGAAATAGTTTTTAAGGTGCTTGTTTTTCCTGCACCGTTATTTCCAATCAAAGCAATTATTTTGCCCTCTTCAACTTCAAATGAAACATCCCTGACAGCCGTAATCCCGCCATATTTAACGTTTAGGTTTTCTACTTTAATCATTTTTCTTGCTCCTTCCTAAATAAGCTTCTATAACCAATTCATTTTTTTGTATTTCAGAAGCTGTTCCATGAGCAATTTTCTCGCCATAGTTTAATACTACTATGTTATTGGATACACCCATTACCACTCTCATGTTATGTTCTATTAATAAAATGGTAAGACCCGTACTATTTAAC
>DMWH01000048.1:4209-12330 GCA_003483345.1 Clostridiales bacterium
ATAGAAGTGGACATTTATTCTGCTATACGTCTTCGATACACAGAAGGCGAATCTATCCGGTCAATTTCACAAAGCCTTGGTATATCTAGGCAGACCGTAAAAAAATATTGTGAAGGTAACACCCATCCTGATGTACGCAAAACATATGAAAGATCTTCAGCGGTAATTACATCGGATGTTAAATCATTCGTTCTCAGTTGTTTTATCGAAGATGAAACTGAGAATCTTAAGAAACAAAAGCATACTGCTAAACGCATTTACGACAGATTAGTAAACGAACAAAGTTTTACAGGTTCATATTCATCAGTCAGAGACGCAGTCCGCAGGCTCAGAGCTGAGCATGCTGTACCGCCTCAAAGTGATATCCCTTTAGCTTACGATCCTGGCGAAGCAGTCCAATATGATTGGGGCGAAGCTACTGCCTATCTTGACTGTAAAAAGACCAAATTGAATCTGTTTTGTGCAAGGCTATGCAACAGTTGTGACATAATAGTTCAAGCTTACCAAACTCAAACTCAGGAGGCTTTCTTAGAAGCACAGCAAAGGGCATTTGATTTCTTTGACGGTGTGCCTCGCAGAGCTATCTTCGACAATGCAAAAGTCGCTGTAAAAGAAGGATTTGGGCTTCATGCTAAACCACAGGACAAATATTTATCTTTCAGTGCTCATTATGCCTTTACTTTGGATTTTTGTAATCCTGCTAAAGGTAACGAAAAGGGCTTAGTAGAAAATCTTGTTGGTTATGCCAGAAGAAACTTTTTTGTTCCGGTTCCACGTGTTGCTGATATTAAATCCTTAAACGAACAATTATGGCAATCATGTTTAAATTATCGAGATACCCATAAAGTTGCAAGCAGGAACCAACCTGTTTCAGAGCTTTATGCTATAGAAAAAGAATATTTAAATGCTATACCAAGATTCAGATTTGATACCAGCAAAACTGCTTATACAAAAGTAGATGATTTTTCTACTGTGCGCTATGATAAAAACAACTACTCCGTTCCTACGAGATATCTTCGGAAAGAAGTTACGGTAAAAGGTTATGCAGATGACGTGTGCATTCTTTATGAGGGCAGCCTTATTGCAACATATCAGCGTTCTTACGGCAGCAGCGATACTCAATACCGTTTGGAACATTACATAGATTTACTGGAACGAAAATCCCGTGCTGTTTTTAATGCCAAACCTGTTCGAGAAAATATAACTAAGGAACTTCTTGATTGGGGTAAAATTCTTCCTGGCGGCAACAAGGAAATGGTTAAATTGCTTCGTCTGTGTCTTGATTATGGAGAAGATAAGATTCTATCCATTAAACGCAGCATACCACCGCATATCATACCAACTGTTGATATGATAAGGTCTTACCTTAATGAGCCGGTAGAAACACCTGTTATTTACCTGAATCAAGACATCGAAGTTCTGGAAACAGATTTAACGAAATATGATAAAAAGTTTGGGGTGGTTAAATAATGGCCAATAATTTGGAACAATCCATAGAAATGTATTCCAAACGCTTAAAAACACCAACTTTCAATCAATACAAAGATGTAATACGGCAGCTCGACAAAAATCAGGGTTATGAAGACTTTTTACTGAGTCTTTTAAAAACTGAATATGATTCTCGCACAGAAAAAAGTCAGCAAAGAAAGATCAAGACTGCCGGTTTCCCTTACATAAAAACCATAGATGAGCTTGATACAAGCCGATTTGAGCATATATCAGAACCATTTGTCAAAGAACTGGCTAACTGCGATTTCATTAAGAAACGCCAAAACATTGTGATGGTTGGTAATCCGGGTACTGGAAAAACACATCTTTCCATTGCTCTGGGCATAAAAGCCTGCATGCAAGGATTTAATGTTAAATTCTATACTGCTGCTAATTTGGCCAATGAACTCATTGAAGCTCAGGAATACAAAAAACTAATTCGTTTAGAAAAACAGATTTCAAAAGCTGAATTATTGATTATTGACGAATTGAGTTACTTAACATTCAATCGGCACCAGTCAGAATTATTATTCAAGGTTATTGCTGATAGAGCCGAAAGGCAAAGTGTTATTGTTTCAACAAACTTGAAGTTCTCGGATTGGATATCAATGTTTGAAAACCAAACCATGGTAACTGCATTAATTGACCGCTTAACTTTCAGGTCTCATGTCCTTAACATGAATTCTGAAAATTCTTACCGAGCTGAACATTCTGGCAAGGGGTAATTTGCGGTCGCCGCTCTGTGAATCTTCAGTCGGGCTACGCCCTCCTGAAGATTCACAGAGCGATATGTCATCGAACTAACTTAATTTTATTAAAAGTGGTAAACTAATTCAATGTCATAAATGTGATAAGTGGTAAACTAATTCAATGTCACAAGTGGTAAACTAATTCAATGTCAGGTGGTAAACTTTTTGGTTGACATTCACATGGTAAGACCCGTACTATTCAACTCTTTAATGTATTGAACTATTTCTTTTGCTTCAGAATTATTCATACCTGCAGTAGGCTCATCCAACAACAAGAGCTTGGGTTTTGATGCTAATGCTCTTACTATCTCCAATTTCCTTTGCTCACCGTATGATAAGTTTTTAGCCTGTTCAAATGCTTTACCTTTCAATCCGATGGTATCAAGCAACTCCAAAGCTTCATCATAACAGTCATCTTCTTCTTTTTTGTTTTTATTGTTTCTTAACAAACAATCAAATATACTTGATTTCAGCTTGATATGAAGGCCTATTAAAACGTTCTCTAGAACGGTTAAATTTGAAAATAACCTGATATTTTGGAATGTTCTTGTTATTCCTTTTTGAGCAACTTCATAATCTCTTAAATTTGTAATATCCTTTCCCTCAAAATATTTCCTGCCTTTTGTAGGTGAATAATGTCCGGATATAATATTGAACAAAGTGGTTTTTCCTGCACCGTTTGGACCTATCAAACTGAATATTTCACCTTGTTTTATGGAAAAGGAAACATTTTCAACAGCTTTAAGCCCTAAGAAATATTTACTTATTCCATCCAGTTTTAAAATATCCATTTAGTTTGCCTCCTTACTCTCTGCTGATTTTGTTATTCTTGATGGGATTCTTTTTTCAGGCCAAAAGCCTCTTGGTTTAAATATCATCATCATAACTAACATTATGCCGTATATTAACATCCTGTAATCTGCAATCGGCCTTAGTAATTCAGGCAATAAAAACAATATTGTAACACCGATAAATGAGCCTATCATGCTTCCTCTTCCTCCAACCGTAATCATACATAATATGAGTATAGATTCGTTTGTAGTGAAGTTATTAGGATTTATGAAATTCATATAGTGTGCAAAAAAACTTCCGGCAATCCCTGCAAATGCAGCTGTTATGGCAAATGCCCAAATTTCATATTTACCTGTATTGATACCAAGAGAAGTAGCCGCTATCTGATCTTCCCTTATTGCAACCAAAGAGCGTCCAAATCTTGAATTCGTCATTCTATTCATTACTACAACTGTAATTATCACTAATACCCATATAAGATAAAACATTTGCTGTTTTGTATTTAACACATATCCGAATATTGTAGGTGATGGAATTCCCTTTATACCCATAGGACCGTTTGTAACACTCTGCATATTTAGAAGTACATAACGAATTATCTCATTAAATCCTAATGTTACTATAGCCAAATAGTCTCCTCTAATTCTTAGGGAAGGTATTCCCAACAACAATCCGAATATGAGTGAAATAAACCCTGCCAATATCATTCCAATCCAGAAACTATCAAATACATTCATTACAAACAGGCTTGAGATATAAGCACCTATCCCGAAGAACGCAGCATGTCCTAAGTCTAATTCTCCCATAACTCCTGCAACCACATTTAAACTTGTCCCTAAAACAACATAGACGCCAAGTAGAATCAAAATATGGAGTATGTAACTGTTATCAAATATTATTGGAAATATAATTATTATAAATAACGATAGAGCAATTATCATGTTATTATTTAAACGTTCAAATATTCTGTTGCTAATTAGTTTAATATTTTTAATCTTATCCACAAACATCACCTACACCTTCTCAATTTCTTTCTTGCCAAATAAACCGGTAGGTTTAAAAAGCAGAACCAATATTAATATAATGAAAGAAAATGCATCTTTGTATTTTGCCGATATTATAGTAGCACCTAGACTTTCTGCCAACCCTAAGACTAATCCTCCTAACATCGTTCCCGGTATGTTACCTATACCACCCAACACTGCAGCTACAAAAGCTTTAAGTCCCATGGAAGAACCCATATTAAATACTATGGAATTATAATATATGCCTACGAGTATTCCTGCAGCAGCACCAAAAACAGCACCTATCGAAAACGTAATTGAAATAACCTTGTTTACATTTATCCCCATTAAACTGCTCATTGCTGCATCTTGTGCTGTTGACCTCATGGATATTCCGACTCTTGTTTTGTATATCAGAAAATATAACATTACCATAAAGATTAAGGAAACTATCATAATTAATATTTGGGCAGACGATATCGTTACACTTGAAAATTCATAAACAGCAGTATTCATTACCTTCGGAAAGGGCTTTGTGTCAGAACCCATACTGAGCATTATTGTGTTTTGTAAAATAATAGAAACCCCTATAGCACTAATTAACTGTGAACTCCTTGAACCGGTTCTGATTGACCTGAAAGCGGTAAATTCAATTAAAGCTCCTAAAATCCCTGAAATAGCTAATGATATAATAAATGAAATAATTACATTCAGTTTTAAAATTGAAATGCAAAAGTATGCTACAAAAGCACCGACCATATAAACATCTCCATGGGCGAAGTTTATAAGGCCTAAAATACCATAGGCAAGAGTATATCCTAAAGCAACCATTGCATATATTGAACCTATAGTCAAACCATTAACCAATTGTTGAACAATCATTGTTTCCTCCTTCATATCAGTATTTGTCAATTGTAAAATAATAAACCATATTTTTAAACTAATATTTATTTTTTATATCATGCACAAACTATGCCAAATAATAAAAACGTTTTTATTGGTTGAAATTTGGGGATTAAAAAAATTGGTCACTTTTCGTTTTAGAAAAAGTGACCAATTTTCATAAAGTTATCAATAAAGATTATATTTCTTTAGTTTGTAGTATAGTGTCTGCCTTGGTATATTCAACAATTCTGATGTTTTCAGTATATTATATTTACAAGCTTTTAGTGCATCGTCAATTATCTTGCATTCATAATTTTCAACCATCGACGTTAAAGAATTATCTATTATACATTCTTCTGCTCTGATATCAGTTGATTTCAATAAATACTGCGGAAGGTTTTCTTTACTTAGAACCCCTTGCTCTGAAAAGTTTAATGCATATTCGATAACATTTTTCAGCTCTCTAACATTTCCTTTCCATTCATGATTGAAGAGAACCTGCATAGCATCTTTGGATATACCTGTTACATTTTTATTTAAGACTGAATTATATTGATTTATATAATAATTTGCTAAAACTTCAATATCCTCTTTCCTTTCTTTTAAAGGCGGTACGCTAAAACTTATGACATTTAATCTATAAAATAAGTCCGCTCTAAACTCTCCTTTGTCAACCTTCTCAACTAAATCCTCATTAGTAGAGGCAATTATTCTTATGTCAATATCTCTTTCAATATTCTCTCCAATCCTCATAACCTTTTTATTTTCTAAAGTTCTTAGTAGTTTACTTTGCAAATCATATGGAATTGAATTTATTTCATCCAAGAAAATAGTCCCGCCATTTGCAGATTCAAATAACCCTTCCTTATCTATTGCACCGGTAAAACTGCCCTTAGAAGTTCCAAAAAAAATGCTTTCCATTATTGAGCTTGGTATAGCAGCGCAATTTTGTATTATAAACGGTTTATTTCTTCTGTTGCTGTTGCTGTGAATTGAATGAGCTATCAATTCTTTTCCTGTACCAGTATCTCCTATTATAAGTACGTTAGAATCATTTTTTGAAACTTTTTCTAAAATTTCTAAGCTTTTTTTAAATTTTTTATTTACTGTTATTATATCTTCAAAATTATATCTTGAAGTAGCTTTCTTGACTTTCTTCTTTATTGACTCACTGGATAATTCTACAGATATTACTATACCGCCAATAACACCGGTTTCATTAATTAAAGGAAAGGCATTGTTAAGACAATTCTTTTTGTTTCCATTTACTCTAAAACTCTGGTATTCATTTAAAACCGGCTCTTTTTTATCCATAGCCTTAAATACGGTAAAGTCTTCTCTTTTAAAGAAAGGATACAATTCATAAATAGATCTTCCTATAACGTTTTCCTTTTTTAACATATTTAAATTATCATCAAAGTCATCGTAATACAAAACCTTTCCATTTTTGTCAATTATAAGAATTAAATCACTATCATAAAACAATTCTTTAAATCCTGTGTTAGTCACTTGTGTCACCTCATATTCTAGAAACTTATAAAATATTCTAAAAATTCGTCAGTAATTAAAATATATAATAAATTTCATAATTAAAACCAAAATATTTCAAAATGGCTTCACCACTGACTATATTATACTAAACAATTGTTTTTTCGGCAATAATACCGGCTAAATAATTAATTCATGACGTTTTGGATATAAAGAAATATAAAGAATTTGTCTATTATATTATTAGACATATTTTTTATTGCTTTTGTCCCATGTAAAAAAGCACTCTTTTTCCTTTTTTTATTCCAAGCTTGTAATAATTCCGTATTCAACTGCTTTATCGTGCATCTCACTAAAAAGAGCCTTTGCACCCTTTGCATATCCTATTGGGAATGTTCCAATATAGCTGTCATAGATAATCATACCCTTGAACGGAAGCAAAACAGTTTCAATCATCACGGGCAAATTTTGTCTCAAAATATTTGCTAATGAATTACTCATCCCTTTTATACCGTAAAGCCTATCCTCTCCCTGCTCGTTTGGAGCTATTGCAACGGCATATTCCGGTTGATATTCTAAAACAAAGAACATTCCCTTTTTATGTTTCGTTCTCCACAACTTTAAAATATCAATTTTCTCTTGCGAAAGCTCGGCTTTTTTGATATATTCATCTATCAACTCCGGCTTTTTCCACAACATTTCTCTGACTTTGTGTATGATTACATCGCTGACATCATTAGGATATTCAGGCTTAATCTTAGCTTTAATTATTTTTTTTTGCTCATTGACAAAGCCCATCAGACCATACCATGTTTCATAAAAAAGTCTGCACTCCTCGGAACTTAACTGTGCCGTTTTGGCATCATCTACCATTGCACAGCATTTCTTATATTTCTTGCCGCTTCCACAGGGGCATGGGTCGTTATGTCCTTTTTTTGGTTTTTGCAATGTTGGAAATTTAATAATATTATTACTTTTATTGCGATCTGCAAAAATTTCAAGAAGCTCAGAAGGTGTGTATCCGTTGTTTTCCCAAATACGAGTGTTGTTTTTTGCAAACATAATAAGGTTAACAAACTCCTCAAACTGTTCTTCACTTCTAAAAATAAGATTATGCCTATCTAAAATAGACCCTAATTCGCTTATTCCACTGTTATAAGTAATATAATCTTTTATTTCCTCATACCCTTTTGAAGCATTTTTGTAATTATCGAATGTATCCCACATAAAGCGACGTACATTCATCCAGCTCTCATTGTCAACATAGTATTCATTGACATATTTAAGAAACTCATCTTTTTCGGGAATATAGCGTGGTTTATCCTCCTGATGTTTTAGCAAATAATCAGCCAGCTCAAGGTCCTCAAAAACCCAATAATGCACAATATATTCTTTGTAAAAACCATACCAACCCTCTTTTAGCACAAGCGGCAGGAGAAGAATATAAACCTCCTCTTCCGTCGTTTGGTCAACGTTTTGTTTATTGAAAATATCAACAAAATCACTGCGGTTGATAATACCATATAAGTTTACCGCAGCTTTTGCATAAGAATCAAGTTTTTCACGGACAATTGCCCTACCGTATGGGCAACGTACAACATCAGACTTTCTGTTGTATAGCTCAAAAACCTTATTATTTTTATCTTCAATCATACTATTTTACTCTCCCTGTTATATCATACCGCTATTTATTTATCCCCTCGGATTTCATGCTT
>DMWH01000209.1 GCA_003483345.1 Clostridiales bacterium
TTTTTTATCTTTTGATAAGGTTTTATTAATGCTATTTCAACTTGCTTTTCTTGCCTTAGGAGAAGAAATTGCATGGCGTGCCTTCTTTCAAAAGCAGTTGAACAAGACTTTTTCTATTATACAGGTACTACTAATTTCATCTCTATTATTTGCCATTGGACATTTTAATCAGGGAAATCCTGTCATTGTAATATATGATATTTTCTTTGTCTTTATAAACAGTATTTTATATGGAATTATATTTTACAAATCAAAGAATGCTTGGGTTAGTGCAATATCGCATTTTGCTGCAAATCTATTTAGTGTTATAGTATTAGTATTTATATAAGCCATACTCTTGATGGGCAGGAGTATTTCTTTAATTAAGGAGGTGACTTTAACTATGATAAATTTTAATAAACTACCCTTGATGATCGTCATTGCAGTGATGGCAGTCGTTATATTAAGTGCATGTGTTGGGGTTAATAGTAATAGCAATGAGACGGATGATATTATCACTGACGAAAATACACCCATTACGGAAACACCTGCTGTTCCGTTCCCATGGGGCGGCAATATTGACGGGAAAGAAATGACACTTGACGATGTACACAAGCTTGCCGGAAAAGGCGATGATTTATTGTTTGAAGATTTATGGCAATATAAGGGAGGAAATGCCAGTTCAAGTCATGAACGATACATTATGGTTTATAAAGTAGAAGGAGGATATCGTTTAGTTGTACATTCAGATTCAACCGGCAAGCCGGATATGGTAAACCTTGAAAGTATTTGGGAAAGTGGCGGTAGCGGTATTGATATACGATATAATGATGTGTATGAATTCCTGCGCGCCAATCCTTCACAAGATGGCATCACGGAGGAAGAAGCACAGGATATAGGGCAAACAAAGCTTACAATGGAGTTGGAACCAGTAAGCTGGTATATTCTTGGCGATTGGCCGGAAAGCACAGACGAGAATGCTGTTTTTGCAGAAGCATTACTGGATTCAATTTATACAATAGATGAACCATGTTGGGTCTTTCGCGTGAAAGGTACAGCCGAGTGGGGAGGCAGTTATTATGCTGTGGGGAAAAAGAGCGGAACTATATTTATATGCAGCTTTGATGATAACGGTAAACCCATATGGAGTGTTGTGGATTCTGAATCAAATTCTTAAAAACAGT
The DNA here is from genome assembly GCA_003483345.1 of Clostridiales bacterium. Taxonomy (GTDB): domain Bacteria; phylum Bacillota; class Clostridia; order Tissierellales; family Sedimentibacteraceae; genus Sedimentibacter. The sequence goes on from DMWH01000209.1 coordinate 1,164, forward strand.
ATTTATTTCTGTTGAATAATTGAATAATAAAAGATAGAAGGACAAAAAATATCATATTAATCTGTCTTCATATCTTAATGAAATACATCATGTTACAGTCAATGATGAAAGTGGACGGGAAGCTCGGCTTTGCGATTATGATTGGGTATTGGATATTCGTGAGCAATATAAGAAATATGATATTACATTTTGGTTTAAAGGCACAGGGTCACTTTTCAAACATGACGGAACAATCAAGAAAATAAATCCGTTTAAACAAGGAAGTCATGCAAAAAAATTTGATATAAACATTAAGAACTCTGGGGACCGAGCTTGAAATATAAATTTTGTGATTAATATAACTGCAAAATAATGCGAGGAAGACATATGGATAATTTAGAACGAATTGCTCAATTTGAGAAATTCAGCCCCATGTTGTATTTAGACTATAAATTAACGTCATGGGGACGAATGCTTTGTGACATAGGGAATAAAGAAAGCTATACATCTAATTATGCTGTAATTTACAGAAATGAAAATGTTGACAATATAATTAAAGAAGTAGAAGAATACTATAATTCAAGAAGCATAATTCCAAAAATATTTAATCGCTGCGGCTCGGTGGAACTGGATATATTAAGACCATTTTTCACAAAGCATAACTATGCAATAAGAGAATTTGACATAGATTTGATGATTTTAGATACACATAGTATCAGAAATAAAATTGCAGAAAAAGTTGAGGTAAAAATAATAAACCGTGCTCTTGAAGGTCAGGAATATAATTTAGCAATAGAACAAGATAATGGTGAAACATATGGTGTAAAGCTTTTAAACAAACAAATTGCTTCAGGAAACAATATGTTTTTTGCTTGTAATGAATTAAAGAAGCCTGTAAGCATGGCATTAGCTGAAAAATATAATGATGTTGTCTACATAACAGATGTTTATACAAGACCATCACAGAGGTGCAATGGATATGGAACGGCTGTCGTATATGCTGTTTTATCACATTATCATAATTCATTGATTTACTTGCATACAGACAACCCGGATGCAGCAAGCATTTATAGAAGATTGCGATTTTCAGGCAAGAGACTAAAGTCGTGGTGGGCTGTAAAAGGTTCATTGCCGAAGTGGTGTTTGGAATAATATCTACAGAAAGTAGATATGATCTTGTAGGAGATTCAATTGAAAAACTTCAAGATGATTACAATTTAATAACAGGCGTCTATATAGGTGACGTATTGGATGTCCATTTGTAATGATTGAAAATTAAGGAAACTTGAAAATTAGGGGAAAAGAATGTTAGACAGTAAAGGTTTTGACTTATGGGCACATGGTTATGATAAGAGTGTAAACCTTAGTGAAGAAAACAATGAATATCCATTTGCCGGCTACAAAGATGTATTAAATTATATTTATAACAAAGTTAGGAAACATAATTATTCAAGCGTTTTGGATATCGGATTTGGAACCGGAATATTAACAACACAACTATATAATGAAGGTTATCATATTACAGGAATTGATTTTTCACGCACCATGATTGATATAGCTAAAAGCAAAATGCCGGAGGCCATATTAATAAATTGGGATTTTACGAGAGGGCTACCTGTAGAAATTAAAAACAATAAATACGATTATATAATAAGCACATATGCAATTCATCATTTACCGGATAAAGAAAAAATTAAATTTATTAAATCACTTTTAAAACTGTTAAATGTTAATGGTAAAATATTAATTGGTGATGTTTCTTTCATGACAAGGAAGGAATTAGAGGAATGTAAGGAAACGCATACAGAAATTTGGGATGATGAAGAATTTTATTTTGTTGCAAATGAAATGATGATGAGTCTAAATGAATTTTATTGTTATTATGAAAAGATATCGTATTGCTCAGGTATATTAATAGTTGCGGATTATCTGTTATAATTAGTAAGAGGAAAATTTGAATTATTAAGTTAAATACTTAAAAAAATTCTGCAGGAGAAATTGTATATGAAAATTTTAAAAAAGCCTAACAGGTTAAACCGTGGAGATAAAATAGCATTAGTAAGCTTGTCCTGGGGCGGAGCAGGTGATGAAAATTTATTGTGGCGGTATAAACAAGGAAAAGAGCGGCTTGAGCAAGTTTTCGGTTTGGAAGTTGTTGAAATGAAGCATACATTGGCGGGAACAGAATACATATACAATCATCCTGAGAAGCGAGCAGAAGATTTAATGAATGCGTTCCAGGATAAATCCATTAAGGGTATTATTGCATGTATCGGCGGAATTGATAGTATACGAATGCTTCCATTTATTGATTTTGATATAATCAGTAATAATCCAAAGATTTTTATGGGATATTCCGATACAACAACAACGCATCTTTTCTGTTACAAAGCGGGGATATCGAGTATTTATGGACCGACACTATTGGTTGATTTTGCAGAAAATGTTTCAATGAGTCCATATACAGTTGAACATATAGAAAAAACTTTGTTTAAATC
>DMWH01000254.1 GCA_003483345.1 Clostridiales bacterium
GCATCATATTCCTTTTGGTAGTCACTTGTAACCATATAATCACACTCCTCTCCAAGATAGTGGTACAACCACCAACCACAGTATAATATATGCCAGAGCTTGTGTCAATATGATATTGTAAAATAATAGAAAAGCATAAAGCATACGTGAGATGTTTATAATTTTTGACAATAAATCAAATCAATGCTATTATGATTTTACATTAATACAAAAAAAATAATATTTATTATACTATAGATAGGAGATATTATGGACAAACGACCATATTTGAATTTTTTTGTTACAGTATTAGTATTATTGTTGATTTCCTTTGTTATTATAATGATAAACCAGGCTGCTCAATTAGTGGGCATTGCCGCAAATCTACACCCCTATTTAGGTACAGGCCTATTGATATTTTTTGTTATTTTTGGATTAGCTGCAGCAGTATATGTTGTATTACTGCTATCCAGGTTTGAAAAGCCTTTGGAAATACCAAGTGAAGAAAACTCAGAAGAATACGACCAATATATTTTAAAATTAAAAAATAGACTAAAGAAGAATAAATTCTTAAATAAGTCACAATATGTATGGGATGACAGTAAGCCGGATATCGAATCGGTAAATGACGCATTGATAAAAATTGACCAAGAAGCACAAAAAATAATAAAAGGCAGTGCGGCAGGAGTATTCACCACAACGGCAGTTTCACAAAACGGTTCATTGGACGGGATTTTTGTATTTGTAGTATCCATGAAACTGATTTGGAAAATATCAACATTATATAATCAGAGGCCGGCGATGAGAGATTTACTGAAGCTTTATACAAATGTATTTGCCACGGTGCTTGCTGCAAGACAGATAGACGATTTGGATATTGTTGCTGAACAGCTTGGTCAAATACTTCCTGCTGTTATGACTGGAGCACTTGGAAGTGTAGTGCCCGGGGTGAGCTTTATCACATCCTTTGTAGTCGATTCAATATTGGAAGGAACAATCAACACCTTGTTGGTACTGAGAATCGGACTGTTAACACAGTTATACAGTAGGAGCATAACAAGAACAGAGCCTAAGAGACTGAGTAAAACTGCAACTGTACAAGCTTGTAAAATGCTTGGTGAAATAATATCAAAGGATTTAATATCAATAATTGGTGTATGGTCAAAGTCCGCTTTTAAGGCAGTAACCAAGGTTCCAAGAAGTACAAAGGATACTTTGATGGATTTTTTCAAAATAAAAAGCTCTGATGAAGAAGCTGCAATTACTGATATTGATTAGTATAACAAAGATAGGTTTGCAACTCAAATCCCCCTACCTTTTTTAAGTAGGGGGATTGTCAATTATTAAATAATCTATTATAATATATTTTATACATGCGAAATTCAATTGAAATATTTGTTTGTATGATAAGTATCTGTGAATGTTCAGGGGGGCAGAAAAGATGACAAATAATGACAAACAACGAAATATTCTCTTCTTTGATTTGAATGAACGCAATTTGGCTGTAATGGTTCATTCCTTGTTCTCTTCATGGATGCTGTCATTTCTTTTTGAAGGGCAAATTTTTCAACAACTTGCCAAAGAGTATAATTTCGCATCGGAGTCAATAATTATTTGGAGTTCTGCCGCTATGTTTTCGGGATTACTGCTTGGCGGATTTACTGTAAAAAGTAAACTTCATGCAAAACGGCTTTTCCTCTTTTCTTATCCCTTTTTTATCGCCTTGTCCTTAATATTTTTCTTTTCGCCTTCAATACTATGGACTATGGGCATAATAACCGGTTCCATTGTTTCGGGATGCTGTATTGCTGCATGGGGATTTTATTTTAAAAGTGTATCAGAAAAGAATGAACGAATAAAAACAGCAGCAGACATGCTGATTATTTCCAATATATTGATGATATTATTAAATGTAGTTGCAATAAATATATCTCCCAATGTAGGGCTTACCTTGTCTCTTGTTATGTTAATATTTGCATTTATACTGGGCTTAAGACTACCCACGGATTACAATGAGGACTACGGTAATAAAAAGGATGGCAGCTTAAGCATTTCAAATCTTTTACTCTTCTTTTATATCTTTATAGTAATATTGACAATAAATTCCGGATTAATGTACCATGTGGTAAATCCCGCCTTTGAACACCATGCAACACTCACTAGCTGGTATTGGGCAGTTCCCTATGTTGCCGTAATATTGATTCTTAGAATTTTTTCTCAAAAGATAATGTCATCATATATACTATATGTAGCAATTGCAATGATTGGTCTTTCATTTATTGCTTTTATCGCCCTTGACCGCTCTGCAATAAGTTATTTTATAATAAATACACTTATGCTTGGTTCCTATGGTGTTTATGATTTGTTTTTTTGGAGCATATTTGGGGAGATGCTTGATTATCATAAAAACCCTGCCAAAATTCTTGGCACAGGTCTTTCTGCCAATGTATTGGGTATAGTAGCCGGCGGACTTATAGGCAATAGCTTAATGGCAAATAATTTATACAGCATAAATCCATCACTGTTTGCCTTTGCGGTAGTTTGTGTATCTTTGGTACTATTGCCTCTTCTGAACAAATACCTGTCAACTTTGCTTAAAGGATATACATTTCTTACTGCATTTGTCGTAATGCCGGAATTTAAACAAAACAGTCAAATAGACAAAATATCAGAATACGGCAATTTGTCGGAAAGAGAAAAACAGGTGGCATTACTTCTTCTACAGGGAAAAACCTACAAAACTATTGCGGGTGAGCTTTTTATAAGCGAAAATACCGTAAAATATTACGTAAAAAATATTTATTCCAAATTTAATATTCAAAGCCGGGCAGAACTCATTGACATGGTGGCAGAAAAACAAAATTAAACACCTACCCGAAAAAGGTAGGGTTGTTTTTTAAAGAATTACCCTTTTCGGGTGATTTTTTTTTGCAGTTTAACTGTTATAATCTCTAATCAAGTAAGAATTCTGTAACAATAACAATGCAGTTTCGGGTGGTTGGGATGAATACAATAAAAAGAAAAATCATTATTTACATTTTAATAATATTTTTTTTGACGGCAGCTTTACTCCAGCTTTTTTCTCTTCAAAGTGAAAAACTTGTTCTTCATATCATGGTATTGATAATATTTATAATTGCTGCTGATGGTATATTTATATACCTCTTGATAGATAAAATTAATAATTTGAAAATTGCAAGACTGATAACCGAAAACTTCATATTGAAGGTCAAGACTGCAGTTATTAGCGAAATTTCAGTCAAAGAAGCGCCAAATAAGCTTAAATGCTTAGAAGATACAGAAATATTTGTATCATATTTTGGAATTCTCTTTAACGGTAAAATTGCAAAATTTAATCAAGATGGCATCCGGCTGAAAGAAATGGCCATTGGGAGTGATTTTATATCATTTACCTACGGCAATGAAAAACAAATGCAAAATTTGCGTATTGTACGGCCGGATATTGAGCCTGAGGCTTTGAATGAAATGATTAATAAATTCCGTTTTGAAACGGGGATTACACCGACGATAATCGAGGGATAAAGAAATATATTGCAATGAGGTAGAATATGGCTAAAAAAATTATTGGTTACGGAAACTTTTTTTGTTGGAATTGCGGCAATAGAATTGAAAAAAGGAAAAAAACGTGTCCAAACTGCGGCTCCATATACAGCGGAGATGGCAAGTACGGGAATGTTCAAGCATTAGGAGCGGGAGGTATAGGCTGGTCAAACAATGTAAATCATTACAGTTTAAAAAAATATTTTAAAAATGACAGAAAGTACAGCTTTATTTGGCTCATAGGCATCAGTATAATAGTTCCCGCAATAATGCTTCTTTCAGGGGAGATAGATTTTGACAGTGAGGGTATTATGGTTATCGGCGGTATTTTGGCGGTATTCTGGGGAACAGGTCTTTTATTTATATTTAAGAAAGGAGCTAATGAGCCGGACTGGGATGGAATTGTTAAAGACAAAAAAGTATTTCAGAAAACGAGAAGAAAAAAAGACAGCGAAGGGAAGGCTTATACCGAAGAATACAAAGAATTTATTGTTTATATACGCAAGCAGAACAATGATATTTTTGAATTAAAGGATGAGGATAGTGCTCGGTATGATTATTTCAATATAGGTGATTATCTGCACTATCATGGGGTCAAATATTTAAATTACTTTGAAAAGTATGATAAGTCCTTGGATACAATAATTTTTTGCGCAAGCTGTCGCAATATTTGTGACATACGAGATAATTATTGTGAAAGGTGCGGATGTATATTATTAAATTAAAAGGAGGAAAACAATGTTTTGTGAAAATTGCGGGACACAGCTTCCCGATGACTCTGTGTTTTGTTCGGAATGCGGCAGCAAAATAGTATCAGTTGGAAATGAATCCGGAATAGATATAGACAGTATCAATACAAATAATGAGTCCGGCTACCGGGAGCAGCGAGGACCGGTGCCTCCTGTTATGAGACAAATGGCGACGCACCAGCCGTCAGAGCCCTACAGGAAAGAATCGATACCGCGTCAGCCGCCAGAGCCCTACAGGAGAAAATCAACACCACAACAGCCATCTGAACCATACAGAAAAGAAGCATACCCACAAGAGCCGTCTGAATCCTACATAGGAGCAAGTGCGGATATTATAGGAGTCGGCCGGTATATACTTATGATTTTTTTTGCCTGGATTCCTATAGTCAATTTTATACTGCTTATAAGATGGAGTTTTAATAAACAAAAACCCAATAAAAGCAATTTTGCAAAGGCAATGCTCGTTTATAATATTTTGGCATTAATAGTTTATGTTTTGTATATTCGGCTATGGCTGAGCGTGACTTCAGGTATTTAATAATATCTATAAAAGAAAGGGGAAGAAGATGGAAATACTAATAGGATTGGTTGTCATCATAGTTTTATTGGCAATATCAGCGATTGTGTCATATAACGGTTTTGTAAAGCTTCGAAATCAAATTGAAGAAGCTTATTCCACCATGGATGTTTATTTAAAGAAACGATACGAAATGATTCCGAATTTAGTGGAAGTAGTAAAACAGTATTCAATACATGAAAAAGAAACCTTAGAAAGAATCGTCCAGGCAAGGAACATGGCAATAAATGCAAGGTCTGTAGAAGAGCGGGGGCAGAATGAAAACATCCTGTCCGGTGCTATAAAATCTCTCTTTGCTCTTTCTGAAGGCTATCCTGAATTGAAAGCAAACGAAAATTATCTGGACTTGCAAAACAATCTGAGAACCTTGGAAGATGAAATATCTCAGTCCCGTAAATACTATAACGGCGTAGTTAAAGTTATGAATAACAAGGTTGAAATATTCCCTTCAAACTTGTTTGCTAAAATTTTTGGATTCAACAGATATCCATATTTTATGGCTGAAGAATATGAGCGTCAAAATGTAGAAATTAGATTTAATTAGAGGTAGGGTCAATGAAAAGAAACCTTATGCTTTGTATTTTTGCTTGCATCCTCATGTTAACTATTGTGACGGAAACAGCTTATGGTGCTGAAGCATTCAGTATTACTTCATACGATATAGATATAACGGTTTATGAAAATAACAGCTATGCGGTAATCGAAACAATTAATGTCAGGTTTATCGAGCAAAGGCACGGCATCATAAGAAGTCTGCCTTTGAGAACAAACAGAGGAAAGCCTGCACTAATTTCTCATATAGATGTTTTTGAGCACAAGTTTTCTACTGAGAAAGTCTCAAATAATATTGAAATTAAAATAGGCGACCCTGACAAATACGCTTCCTTCTCGGAAAGATATACAATTGGTTATGTGTATACCATAGGAGATGATTATTTAAATGACAGAGACGAACTTTACTGGAACTTGATAGGAAATGACTGGGACTGTACAATTGAAAACGTTACATTCAAAATAAACATGCCAAAGTCTTTTGCGCCTGACAGGCTTTATTTCACCCATGGTCAAAAGGGAAGCACAAAGCATGACGGTGTGGACTGGTATATTGACGGAAATACCATAAAGGGCTCCTTGATGATTTCTCTTAAGCCTAATGATTCACTTACAATTGCCATGCCTCTTCCGGAAGGATATTTTTCACAAGCAGAAAGAATAAAAATTAATGATATATCTTACGGATGGGTGTTATCTCTTGTCTGTGCGGCTTTAGGCACAGTCTTGTGGGTATTCATGGGGCGCAAAAAACAAATATTTCCAACAGTTGAATTTTACCCCCCTCAAGGGTTGACCAGCGCAGATGTTGGTTACTTAATCGACGGCAGGGTAGATTTGTTCGATATAACATCTCTAATAATTTATTGGGCAGATAAAGGATATTTGTCAATCACCGAAGAAAGCGTAAAAAATATGTTTGGCACAAAAAAGATCTTTACACTTACAAAACTTAGAGATATTCCGGAAGAAAGCCAGGAATATGAAAAGGAAATGTTTGAGGGAATGTTTTACATGGGGGACGGGATAAATGTAAGAACAGATCAATTGGAAAACAGGTTTTACTCTGTGGGGGAGAGAATAAAAAAGCAAGTTAAATCAAGTTTTGAATATAACGAAGAAACCCGAATCTTCAAAAAAACAAATACCTTGTGCCGCATTCTGCTTCTCTTGTCAGGAGTAATATGCACACTGCCCTTTTCCTATAGGGTTATGAAAGAATCAGGCAATGTTGGTGAAGCAGGACTTATGTTAAAGAGTATAATAATGTCTGCAGTTATAATGGCAGCTTTTTATTTCTTTATGCATATTTTGAAGAATTGGAAGGGAATGAAAAAAGGGGAAAGGTTTAAACAATTATTTTTTGCTCTGTTTATTAGCGGAGCAGTGTGCGGTACTTTTATATATTCATTAAGCTTATCCGGCAATGCAATAAGGGGTTTAATTTCATTAGCAGCAGCAGCGATACTTGGAATTTTGTCGAACCTTTGCAGCCGCAGGACAGAATCAGGCAGGTGGTACGAAGAAAAATTAACAGGATTTAAGGAGTTTATTAAGGCTGCGGAATTAGACAGAATTCAGCTTCTGGCTGATGAAAATCCTAACTATTTTTATGATATACTACCCTTTGCAATGGTACTTGGCGTAACGGACAAATGGGCGAAAAACTTTGACTCTATCATGAAAGAGCCGCCCAATTGGTATAATTCGCAAGGCATGCAGGGCAGGTTCAGCGCGGTTAGTTTTGCAACGGGATTAGATAATGATTTGAAAATATTTTCATTAGATATAGCCTCAAAACACCAAAGGAGCAACTCAAGCATCAGCGGGGGAAGCTCTGGAGGCGGTTCAGGAGGCGGCGGAGGAAGGAGCTGGTAAGATGACTGTAGCAATAAAAAAGAAAATTAATATTCCCGACCCGACCATGGGACCTATCGGGTTTACCGCTGCAAGCTTTAAGGCAGCAATTTCTGGAATCGGCACCATACTAAAAAAACCGAAAATTCTATTCACAACTTTATTCATATCGGCGCTACAGGCAGCCTTATCCTACCTGAAAATTCTCATGCCCTCTTCTTTATTGGTTACAACAGCAAGTTTTTTTACTTTTGCCCAAGGAGGAATGTATGCAGGGCTTATTGGAGCTGCAGGCGGAATTATCGGCAAAGGAATATATGCATGGTTTATGAATACACTGTTTTTTTCAGGCTCCAGGGATAAAAGCAAAGATGATAAAAATGAAAATAAAAAAACAAAGGGTAAGTTTGCTCTATTCCTGGCAGGAATCGGTATTGCACTTATGGTATACAATTTTTTAACCGGCAATGCATCAATAGAAAACAGTGTTATCGGCTTAACGTCTCTTGCAGCCTGCCTAAGAGCACTTAAGAGAAAGAACGGTTTTTTAATAGGTTTCATATGCTCCTTTACAAAGGGGCGGATGTCAAGGAAGGCGGCAGCTGTCGTTATAAAGGGAATGACCTTAGGGTTTTTGGCAGGTGTTTTGTCATCCCTTAAATTCACGGGAGCAATCTGTTATCTGGTTGGAGCTGTAATATTTATAATTGCCCTTATTCTCTTGGCCGGCAGGAAAAGAACTCTTGCGGCAGCTGCAGCCCTGCTTATAATTTTAAGCAATATAGTGCCCGCCTATTCATCAATTGCAAATTTTTCCGATGAATGGCAGGACCCTTACGAGGCATATGGAATTCAAGACAGAACCTTACAGGGTTATATAGCATTAACCGATGCAATGAATGCTTCCCCTCCAATGTCCATGGATTTAACTTTAATAGCCGTGGGAGTAAGAAACTTTGATGAGTCGGGAAGAATAGAAAACCGGCAGGTATTAGCCCTGGATGGTGAAAGTGAAACCTTCGGCATTGATAGTCCCGAGTTTTCCGAATTTAAATTCACAAGCGCAGTAAATCTCTTCCTTGAAGATGACGGATGGTACGCTGATTCCATAACACAATATTCGGTAAATAACGCCTGGACAAATTATGAAAGAGAAGAAGGCTTGTACGGCAATTACCAGAAATGTTATTTTTCATTTAAACATTTGGGTGCAGCCGGCTATTTATTCGAAGAGTATTTGGAAGATGGCAAGGTTTATATTACAATACCCATTTCATTCGCATACGGTAATGTCATGGACCAATCCCAGGCAGACAGCGCATCCGAAATATTTGCACGGGTTGACCGCGTAAAAAGAGCAAGCAGTGAAACCGGCAGTTCAAAGGAGTATTCAGGAGTTTGGGAGCTTAAAGAAATAAAGACATATTTTGTAGAACGTAACCGGGAGACATACCGAATATCAGAAACGCATGAATTCAAAAATGAATTTTCAGGCAACGACCCAACTTATGACACCCTTGCCACTGTTTCCGGAAACACCTTAAATTACAAAATCATAACTGATTATCCTTCCGTTAAAGAGGTTACGAGCTTAACGGCTGAATTTAGTGAACTGCCTGAAAGGATGGCAGCTTTTGAAACATTGAGAGTAACGGTAAATTCGTCAGCTTATTATGAAGACCAAATAAAAAATGTAAGAAATACACTAGACTCCGTTCCGGTTTCTGTGGGATTCTTGCCCGGCCTTCGCCCGGAACACTTTAATACTACGGAATCTGATACAGGTACAATAGTATACCCCCTAGGAGTTAATTTGGGAGAAATTTGGTTTGAAAATATAAATGGAGAATTTCAAGCCCCAGCTCCTCAGGGACAGGAAGAAGGCGAGCTTTTAACTGTCGAGCTGATCTTAGGCCCTAACAGCCCTTATGATGCAACTGCTTCAAGACATATGGGAAATCCTGTAATAGCCTATATTTATGAATGGAATATGACGGGGGTAATTCCTGCAGGAACCGAAGGCGAAGAAGATGAAGATGAAGCTGCCGCCAGTGATGATGGCTGGTGGACAGGTACTGATACAGATGAAGAATGGAGCGAACATGCAGACGAAGGAGAGACAGCAGCTATCGGAGCCATGTCAGCTCTTGCTGCTATAGCGGGTGCCGGAGCGGCAGCAGCGGGAAGCATGGGCATTGGTCCAGGTGGAGGTTACGGTCCATATATAAGAAGGAACAAGGATGGGGACCTTGTAACCAAGGACCCCGTTACAGGGGAAGAAAGTATATATGTTAACAACAAAAAAACAGGCCTCTATACAAACCCATTAACAGGAGCTGAATACACAGAAGATGAGCTAACAAGTCATGTAGCTTCACGGGCAGAAAATGCAGGTGTATTAGGCCAGGATTATGAAACTGCACAAGATGCAATAAAACAGCAGCGTAAGGATAATCAGAAATTAAGCCAGGCAGAAAGTGAAGTAAAT
>DMWH01000219.1:0-1368 GCA_003483345.1 Clostridiales bacterium
TATCCAATGTCGGAATAAGTTTTTTAACTGTTTCATTAAATATCGCCATATTTCCTCCTTCTTTCTTTTTCTTTTTTTCTGATGTCTATATTCTACCAAATTATTTGAAAAAATAAATTGATTTAAATCAATAATTAAAAATAAAAAAAGACTGAGCTTGGTTGTCAAACTCAGTCCTTAACCATTATTTATTTAATCGTCAACCGTAACTAATCCTTTAAATTGTAATCCTTCATCTGTGGTAACCGTGTATTTAAATGTGGTACCGTCAAAGTCTTTTTCAGGTTCAAATTCTATATCTTGTAATCGTCTAATATTTAGTTCCATTCCAATTACTGACCTTGTTCCTGTGTTTGTTTCTATTGTTAGAGTTGACTTATCATCTTTATCTGCTTTTTCAAATTTAATTTTTTGAAAATCATAATCATCAAATTCATCCAAGTAGTCTTTAACTTCTATGCCGAAATCATCATCTTCATCAATAGTCAATTCACCAAGCAGAGATTTTACCGTTATATTTATTATACCTTCATATAAATTGCCTTCTTGGTCTTCGACCGTGTATTTAATTTCTGCCGGCTCATCTTCATCAACAAAGTCTTCAGCAGGATTGAAATAAATAAAATTCATTTGTTTTAATTTGAATGAATTCTTTGCTTCAATCTCTTCCGCATCTTTTAGTTCGCCGTCCTTGTTTTCATCAAAATACAAGGTCCCGAATTTTTCATCCGGAAGTTCAAAGCTTATTTCATCATCCGGTGTATATTCAAATTCTTTATTAAACACTTTTTTAAACTCTGAAATCATGAATTTTATAGGAGTATTCTCATATCCCGTAAATGTAATATCATCTAAATCATCATATTTACCTTCAACAGTGATTTTGATTAAACCTTTATATGATTCTCCATCTTCATCATAAGCTATGTATTCTATTTCTAAGACACCGCTTGTTTTAGGCACAACTGATACTTTTGATAGATCCGGCTGCTCATCGTCCGGGTCAATATAATATTTATTACGGTTGGTTACAAATGAATTAGAACGACTACGGCTGTTATAATCATAATATAAGAAGGTGTTGTCTTTATTTAACGGCTTTGTAAATTGAACATATTCTAAATCATCTACCATATCTTCAATAGACTCAATAATACTGTCCTTTTTTCCATATTCATCATCAAATCTTAAAATTTCATCTTTTTCTATTGTAAGAGATATTTCTTCAAGGTCATATTCTTGAGGTACACCTTTATATTTACTTCCCGTTAGAACATAGTAAAGCATAGCGGCTATATCGCCTCTGGTAGCAGATTTATCCAATTCTTTTTCTTCATATTCTTTCCATAAATCAATGTCATCATCAAA
>DMWH01000219.1:1469-2737 GCA_003483345.1 Clostridiales bacterium
ATCTTTATAATCCCTATTGATTATGTCTATCAAAGCACTTAATTTAAATGCCCTATCAATCATTATAATGGCATCGGCACGCTTAACTTTATCATTTTCACGGAACATACCATCGGGATATCCCTTCATTATGCCCCTTCCCTTTACATATTTTTGAACCTGCGCCCAGCTGTACTTGTTTTTAATAAGCTTTTTCGCCTGTCCGTAAGGCATAGCCATAGCTACCGTGGTAAATACCATGGACAATACAATTACAAAAGCAATAATTCTTTTTAAATATTTTGTTTGCATTCTAAACCTCCATGTTTGATTTATATCATTATTTTCTTGTATTACATTCTTCGTTATCTCTGTTAAATATTTAGGGGTATGAGATGTTAATGTATTTTTAAGCAGCTAAAATTCTTCGTCACTTATTACCTCAATGTCGTTTAATTGAAGAAGTCTGGTAGTTATTCCCTGACCGGGAATCAATGTCTTTGTAAAAGTACCGTCATATATGTACTTGCTGCCGCAGGATGGGCTATATTCCTTCAAAATTGCTTTTTTTATGCCATATTTTTTAGCAATTTCCAACGTTTTGAAAGCACCATCCACAAAATGCTCCGTCTTATCGTCAGAAGCAATATTGATTACTCTTCCATTTTTTATTTCACAAGGAAGCCGCGGCACCTTTAAGCCGCCCAATACTTCCGGGCATACCGTAATTGCTTTTCCTTCATCAACTAATCTTTTGATTTTATCGGAAACAAACACTTTTCCATCATATCTTGTTTTTTCTCCGCAAAGGCATGCGCTTACAATATATTCGAAATTATGTCCCTTCCCTGTTATTTCTTTATGCTCGGTTTTCATATTCAACAAATCAACTTCTTCCCCTTCATCAGTATTCATCAACTATATCTCCATATAAAATTTAATATATTTTACCACATATAATAATATTTTACCACTTTATCGGACTTATCCAAATAATTTTTAGTTATGATATAGTACCCACCGCCGAATATTTTTCTATAAAATTATTCTCATATTTCTTTATGAATTTTTTATTTTTTAAATTTCCTTTAAAGATAACCCTGCTCTTCAGATTTAATAAATCCTGTGGCCTTACTAAATTTCTGGGTTTGTTAAGTTCTGCAATACCGGCTTTGTTTAAAATATAATATACAAATTCAGAGCATAAAAATCTGTCTTCGCAAATGGATTCTCTATTAAACAAACTGTTTATCAGTCCTAAATAATTGTATTTTAGATATTTGCTGTTT
>DMWH01000219.1:2827-3250 GCA_003483345.1 Clostridiales bacterium
TTTTCTCCCAAAACTATACATGGTGTTTAAATTCTTATTCAAGGATATAGAAGCATGTGTGTACTCATCATTTTTAATTATGCTGATAAGATTTGATAATACCGTATTGGTTCTTGTTAGAATAATATAAATATGTCTGTTTTTCATAATCCCTCCTACGTACGGATTGATTATGGCAAAACAGACTTAAATATATATAAAAAATATATTAATGATTCATTAAAATCATATTTAATTTACTTAATGAAATTATCGCTAACTTCCACAAGATTAAAAGTCTCCGGTCGTTACTCCTGAAGTTTCAAAGGTAGCCATTTCATCAGCGATTTTTACGGCTGCTTCAACTATGTGAAACATAAGCGCAGCACCTGTACCTTCCCCTAATCTCATATTTAAAAATAATCTTGGCTCTAATCCCATGTG
>DMWH01000219.1:3283-3507 GCA_003483345.1 Clostridiales bacterium
GCGGATGATATTATTCCATCCAATATCGTTGGAACGTTTTGATAAGCAGCTTCTAAAATTGCACCAACCATTGCAGCAATTTCTAACCCGCCTATTTTTGATAATATATCTATCGGGTCATTAAGATTAGGTTTGTTTATTTCAATTGCCTTTTTTATTATATTACATTTATGCTTTAATGCATCACCCTTTAATCCGGTACCGCTGCCTGTAGCTTCTTCAAC
>DMWH01000219.1:3516-4900 GCA_003483345.1 Clostridiales bacterium
ATATTTATTCCGGATTCGATTGCTTCTGATGCAATTTTTGCACCGGTTAACAGGCTTCTTAAAGCTTCTTCCCTTGTCATGGCAGGACCTTCGGCAATATTATCCGTGCCGTTTTTTATACGATTTGCCATTAGTTCCGGAGGCTCAAGACGACCACATATACCTATATCATTGCATATAAGCTTTGCGCCTGAATGTTCGGTTAATATATTAATACCGCCTCCTCCGTTAAGGTAACTATAAAACAATTGAGCAGTTACCTCTTGTGGCGCTGCACTCACTCCTTCTTTTACAACACCATGGTCTCCTGCCATTAAAAGTACTGCTTTTCCCTTAATTTCAGGAAATTCGGTGCCTTGTATGCCTGCCAGCTGAACGGCAATGTCTTCTAACACACCCAGACTTCTAAGCGGTTTTATCTTGGCATCAAGTCTCTTTTGCATTCCTTCGGCTGAAATTGAATCAGGATTTCTAATTCCTTTTATAATTTCATTTAATGCCGACTCTAATTCTTTTTCACTTGCTCCCTTAATGTTAAAATTCTTGTAAAATTCTTCGTGCATTCTTTACCTCCAATTTCATATATGTAACTCTCATCAACAATAATAGTTTCCCGGCAACCAACAAAAAAATCCCGACATAATAAAATTATTATGTTCGGGACTTTACCTTCATCGCCGTTTGCTTTCAATCGAAAGACTTCTATTCATAGGCAGGTCTCCTGACTCAGACTCAAACGTCCTTTTACTCCTTCCCGGCATATACCAGTGGTATAGTAAAGGACTAATCTTCACAGTGCCGGGTACGTACCGGATTTTCACCGGTTTCCCTATTCTCCTTCTTAGGCACCTATGAATTTTATTAATGCTATTCTAATACAAAGATTAAACCATGTCAATTATTTTAATTAACACTCAGGCTGATAACAGTTGGATGTTATCAGTAACGCTTTTTACATTCCTAAATTTTCATTTATTATTATACACTCCGCTTCAACATATTTCATCTTTTTAAGATGAATATTCAGNNACTTGAACAATCATAGCAGCGGTCAGCTTTTACCGCACACGGAGTATTATAACCCAGACGTTTTGAATTTTGAGGAGCAGCAATGTTTCTTGCACGCCAGATAGCCTTTTCTAAATTAGGCTCGATTTTATTTGTTCCGAAAACAAAGTAAATTTTCTTATGTCCAAACAGCGAACCTGCTACACGATTTCCTGTTCCATCTATATTTACCAGTTCTCCGGTTTCAGCTACACCGTTGACCGACGTAAAAAATACATCTGTCAGAAGCGCTTTTTTAGCAACTTCGTTAAATTCATCTCCGGAATATGGTGCCGGGTCTATTACTGTATTATTTTTTGATAAAAGCTCAGCTAAA
>DMWH01000250.1:0-2151 GCA_003483345.1 Clostridiales bacterium
GCAGGTATATTTGAGGGATTGCCGTTTGAAATTCAAATACAAGGCAGTACGAATATAGATATTTTTAAAGGTTATTTAGATTTATTACAAATAGACAGAAAATGCGATGAGGTAAAAGTAAAGTTAGTTAGCGAAGACAGCTTAGAGAAGTTTAATGAACGTTGTCAGGCTACAACTTTCGGCTATTTAGAAAGTTTAGGATTAATTCCGCAAAGCATTCAAGTGTCAGTGCCTTATGTCGTAAATTATATTCCAGACGGCTTACAAATTATAATGATTGAAGTTTCTTTATATTTAATGGCAAAAGAATTATACGAAACAGTGCCTAAAATACAAGCTCAAACGACAGCGGTCGTAACAGCAGCAACNNCCAACGATAGGAGTGCCACCTTCTATAAATATAAGTGGAATTATAATTGAAGCCGCTAGACTTGCTTTGTTGTTGGTTTATACAGTTTTAATAGTTTTAGCAATAAAAAAACTTATTCAGGAATTAATCGCACAAATTTACTCTGTAAAGCGTTATCATAAAGGCGTTAAAGTTAAAGAGTTGTTAATGGTGGCTTGCCAATATTTAGGTTACACTTTTTCAAGTTCAATTTTTGCAACTGGTCAAATTTTCGATAATTTAGTTTTTCTACCGTACAAAACAAAAAAAGGCAATATCGCACAAAGCAACTCAGATAGTGGTGTGCCTAATTCAGGCGGGTATGGTTACACTGTTTATGAAATATTCGAGTTGGTCGCCAATATGTTTAATGCAAAGCGGTTAATTAAAAATAATACAATATACTTAGAAAGCAAAGCTAATTTATCATTTTGGCAAAATAATAGCACTTATGTTTTACCAAATATTGAGGTCTTAAACAAGTCTTATAACACCGATGAATTGTATCCGAACTTATACATAAAGTTTGATTATGATATTGCCGATATGAATACTATCGACAATTTTAAAGGCACAAATTACGAGAGAATAACTTCACCTATCATAGTAAATAATGCAAAACATTTGAATTTTGGCGGCTTACGTGAAATATCTTTAAATGTTTCTTTGGCAACTCGCAAAGATAGTGTTAATACGGTTGAGGCAATTTTACAAACCTTAGCGGGCATAGTAGATGGATTAACCTCCGCACTTGGTTTTAACAGCAATTTTGTTAATTCATTTCAGGACAGGATAGGAAGTATGCAAGTTTCGCAGCATTTCGGTTGGCAACCTAAAGTTTTATTATTAGAAAATGGCAAAATTTCAACTTCAAACAGAACCTTTTTAAGTGCAAAATCTTTGTATCATACATTTTATGAAGTCGATAGTTTTGTAGCTAATAATTATGGCGGGCAATATGAACTATATAAAGATGTTATTATTCCTTTTTGCCTGCACGATTTTCTGCAAACTATAAATAATAGTCATTTTCAAACGTCTAATGGCTTATGGGGAAAATTCGACTTAATACATTGGAATTTTACTCAAGATTATGCAAAGGTGAATTATCGCATACAAAAACCTTATACAACCAATGTGCAAGAAATATACATTGAACCTGAATAAAATTTAACTATTTTTGTATAATAAAAAAATAAATTATGGCATTCGATACCGACAAATATTTAAAAGAACTTCAAGACTTCGCAAATACTGCAAAGAAACGAATAACAGAAATTGAAACTGAATTACAGTCAAATATTGCTAAAATTACTGACGAAAAACAAAAATTATTAACTACTGAAATGTTAAAACAGGCGAAAAAAGGCAATGTCGAGAATGTACATAATTTGATTAATAAACTTAAAAAAACTTTGTAAAAATGATAGACATTGTAAGCAGAAAGTTTTTCAACCAGACCAGAAACGGCGGGTTTTTCGCTGATAATTTGACTGATTTTACTGATTTTTTACAAGGCACTATTTGTGAAAAAATCAAAACCGAAACAATTATAGATGTCTATTGGAAGTCCACAAGCTCGCCTTATTCAGATGACTGGGTATTATTTTCGGCAGCAGGCACAGGAATTATAACAAGGAACACAGGTTCTTTTATTACCGATGGTTTTAGAGTTGGCGATAGCGTGAAAATAACAACTCCACTGCAAGCCGATGACACAGGAGTTATAACAGAAGTAACGGCATTAGAAGTTAAAATGAGCA
>DMWH01000250.1:2159-3280 GCA_003483345.1 Clostridiales bacterium
ATTATATTTAATTTTAATTTAATTGAAAACTCCGAAGCAGATACGTTTTTATCAAAAATAGATAACAACACAATAAGTTATGCACTTGCTGGAATATCAGCAACCGATACATTATTAGTTCCACAAGGTAATTTTAAAAGTTGGCAGGACGGTGGAACTGTAAAAATTAAAAGCAATGTTTCGCCAGACCCGATAAAACAAAGATTTACGATTACTCACGAGTTTTTTGTAACTCCTTTTTATTTACCTTCTGAGTTTAATGATTTACAAAACGGTATTGCACCGGAATATTTAAAAGATGTTGCAAGCCTTAAATATATTGCTAAATATGAATTAAGAGAAAATTTATTTAATCCAAATATTTCGCATAGCGGGACCGACAGCATTCAACTTGGCGATATTAGTTGGTTCGATGAAACTTATAACGGCTTTAACCCTGTCGAGTTCACCTTAGATAGTGTAGTTTATACTGTTGGCGGAGTTGTAAGCGATGAAATTAACTCCGAAGCCCTCACTCACGTAGTAATTACTTTAAATTCTGCAAACAATGTGTTTTCAGACGCAAACACTCCTTTTATAGTTAATTTTTTTACATTGCCTGAAAATGATAGCGATTATAAAAACACTCAAACAACAATGCAAGAAAATTACTTGTTTGATAGATGTTTTCAAAAGGCAGGCGGAACAGGCGGGACAGGCGATAATAGCATATTAATAAACGTTGAAAGTAGTGTAGTTTCTAATCAGCTTGTTATTGAGTTTGACGTTTTATTTACTTCGGCTCAAAAAGCAATTGCAAAAGGCAAGCAATACATTTTATCAGTCATAACAGATGACCACACCTCTACACACGCTACGAGTAAGAAGGTAAATGTTTTGGTTGATTATAATAATTATGCTTATACGGTTGATAATCCTAATCTTATGACTTTAAACAGTTGCAAATTTTGGGAGCACCCTTTTGACCCTACAACGGCTAATACAGGTACTTATAATTATAAAGGGTGGGTAACCGATGGAGTGTATAACGAAACAAATTTTGATACCGTTAATGGGTTGTTAAATTCTTTAAAATTCAAAGTAACAGCATTAAATATAGTTACCGATGATAGTTTTGAACT
>DMWH01000161.1:0-3081 GCA_003483345.1 Clostridiales bacterium
ATGAACAGGGTAAAAAGCGGTTTGTTTGCACCGACAATAAGCGGTGTAATCAACCAAAACATCAATGGATATTACCAATTTACCCCTGTTGAAAACGGTTGGATTAAAAGAGCTGCCAATGAAGAATGTATCAAAGCTGCAAAAGAAGCACTAAGCGGAGTCGATACTACAAACGGTGCATTGTTCTACTATGACGATTCAACAACAAATCAATGGATTTTATCGAAGCCGGTTTCTGTTAAATACGGAAGAATGATATTTGCATATTAATAAATTAAAAACAGAGGAAGATTAATTTCCTTTGCTTTTTTATTTTATCAGAAGAGCAGATGCAACTCCAAAATAAACCAAGAGTACCAATGCATCTACAATTGTTGTAATTAATGGTCCTGCCATTATGGCAGGGTCTAATTTAAGCTTTTTTGCTATAAGCGGAAGGGTCCCGCCAACCATTTTAGCTAACATAACTGTAGTTGCCACAGTTAAGGATACAGTTAAAGAAACATTTAAACCTACCTTGTCAAACAGCATATTTTTTGCAAAATTTACTGATGCTAATATAATTCCAACCAATAAGCTTATTCTGAATTCCTTCCATAAAACCTTCCAAATGTCTTTTTGGTTCACATTTCCTAATGCTAACCCACGAATTATTAATGTTGAAGATTGGTTTCCTGAGTTTCCTCCGGTATCCATAAGCATTGGAATAAATGCGGTAAGAACAACAACAGTGCTGAGGATATTTTCAAATTTTGTAATAATGCCGCCTGTAACGGTAGCCCCAAGCATTAATATCATAAGCCATGGAATCCTTTGTTTTGCTAGTGCTATTACACTTAAATCCAAATACGCTTCATCCGATGGTACCATGGCTGCCATTCTTTGGAAGTCTTCTGTAGCTTCATCTTCCATTACATCCATTATATCATCAAACGTAATAATACCTATTAATCTGTGCTCCTTATCAACAACAGGCAATGCCATAAAACCGTATTTTTTAAAAATATTTGCTATTATTTCCTGATCATCGTGAGTTTCTACATAAATAACTTCTTCTTGCATAATATCGTTAATGCTTTGATCAGGATCAGAAACTACCAGATTTCTTAATGAAACTATTCCTTCTAATTTTCTTTTCTTGTCCGTAACATAACATGTATATATTGTTTCCTTGTTTATCCCTGTTTTTTTAATATGTTCAAGAGCTTCCTTAACTGTCATGTTTTTCTTAAGCTCAACATATTCAATTGTCATTATGCTTCCTGCCGAATGAGCAGGATATTTTAAAAATTGATTAATTAAAGTTCTTTCTTCCTGAGTTGAATTGATTAAAATTTTATTGACAACATTAGCAGGCATTTCTTCAATTAAGTCTATCATGTCATCAAAAAACAGCTCATCCAAAATATATTTTAATTCTTTGTCTGTCACCGCATTAATAATATCTGCTTTTTGTTCCGGTGAAATATAAGAAAAGACTTCTGCAGCCGTATCCTTTGGAAGCATCCTGAAAACGAGCAAGGTTGTTTGGAGGTCTAAAGGATCTAATATTTCTGAAATATCTACTTCATTCATTTCAGAAAGTTCTTTTTTTAACTGAATATATTTTTTTTGCTCAATTAGTTCTAAAATATCTAATTTTTCCATTTGCACCCTCCTTATGATAAAGACTTATTGTCCTATCCCATTAAAGAAGACGCGGCGATAAACATGGCTTCCTTAATAGGGTTGTTATGTTTTCTTGTTAAATTATCAGACAAAGGTTCAGAGTCCACATTTATCACTCCTTTTAGAAATTATTGTATATTCTATCATCAGTACAAGCCGCAGAATCGGCTTGCTTCATAAATTGTATTCATTATAACATATTTAATATGATATAAAAAATATATTTTATTATTATGAAAAATAATTTGACCAGTGTGACCAGTGGGGACGTGGGGACGGTTCTCTCCGGACAAATTCAAGACCTGAAAGGAACGGTTCTTTATTCCTTTTTGATAACCAATTCTTCATGAGTAAATGAAATATTTTATTTTCAGTATAAAGCAAGCTGCATATTTACTTTATATATCTTTACAGCGATATATTTAGAGCATATAATTACATTAATAAGAACATATAAACAAGGATGAAATAACATTTCCATTGTTTGAAAAGGAGAAATTATGAATTTTGTAGAATATGAAAAAGAATGTGAGAAAATTAGAAATGATAATAAAAATATCTTGAAATATTTCAATTGGAAATGATTGAAAAAGGTCTTTCGGAAAAAACAATTCAGTCACATTTAAACAATATTGATTTTTATATAAATGATTTTTTGCTTCGGGAAGAACCGATTCCAATGAATCAAGGTTATCAGTATGTAGATATGTTTTTAGGAGATTACTTTATAAGGAAATGCATGTGGTCAACACCGTCAACTATAAAGAGTACAGCAGCCAGTTTGAAAAAATTTTATAAATGCATGTTGGAACATTATATGGTGAAGAAAGAAGATTATCAAGAACTGACTGAAACGATTAAGGATAATATGGATGAATGGTTAGAAGATTGCAGTATGTATAATGATCCAGATCAGGACAATCCATTTTACCTATTTGATGTGTAAGCAATGACAAATTGGGATGACCAACGTGGACGGTTCTTTTTGACCAATGGGGACGGTTCCTTTTGGCACCAAGAGGAGGTTTATATTAAAACTATTTTAAGATTAGGCAGGTAAATTAATTAACTACCAATATTTAGCAAATTAACGTTGACATAAATATTTTAATGATATATGGTTATAACAACAATAATTACAACAGAGCAGAGCATAATCCTTTTGTTACAAGAAGATAATTTAAGGAGTGTGTTAGTATGCCAAGACAAGCAAGAATATTCAGTGATACAGGTGTTTATCATATCATGATGCGTGGTAACGATAAAGGAAGGATATTTCTTGATGATGATGACAGAAGACGTTTTATTTCTACTCTGTTTGAAAAAGCTTCTGAAGAAAACACAGATATTTATGCCTATTGTTTAATGAGCAATCATGTTCATTTATTGTTGCATGATAAGGAATATAATATT
>DMWH01000161.1:3094-5718 GCA_003483345.1 Clostridiales bacterium
TAGATAATAATGATTATTTGTTAGCCGCTGTTCGGTATATACACAACAATCCGGTAACAGCAGGCATTGTTAGTTCACCTGAAAAGTATTTATGGAGTAGTTACAATGATTATATAAGTTCAAAGAAAAGCAGTAGCTTAACAACTGATAAAATATTAAATATTTTTTCTGATAATATAACTGTAGCAATTAAACAATTTATTAATTTTAGCAGTTTAGATTGTGATATTAAATTTATTGATTTTATAGAGAAAAGCAATGAAGAGTTGAGAATGGAACAAGAAAAGAAAGCAAAGGAAACTTTAGATAATATCTTATTGTTAAAGGGATTATGTATTAATGATTTATCTAAAAAAGAAAACTACAACTTGAGAAATGAGATAACAATGTACTTAAAGGAAGAATTTAATCTTTCTTCTAGACAAATTGCTGCAATAATAAGAATAAGTAAAGGCACAGTACTAAAAATAATTAAAGAAATGAAGATGGGGAATAATTAATCTAGTACTTAACCGGTAAAGATGTCCAGGGAGAACCGTCCCCTTTGGATCCCCTTTGGACTTTAAAATGACTAGGGAGAAAAAAATGGAACAATATTTTACTGAAAACCCGACAACAGAGAAAGAAATATACAAATTTGAATGGAATGTAGGAAAAGATATTTTTTATTTTTATACGAGCAACAGCGTTTTTTCTAAAAAAGGAGTGGATTTTGGCTCCATGCTTTTAATAGAAACAATTTTAAATGAAAACGAAGATTTTAGCGGCAGTATTTTAGACTTAGGTTGCGGATACGGACCCATGGGTGTTATTGTTGCCAAAAAATTAAAAAAATCCTTCGTTACTATGTGCGATGTGAATAAAAGAGCACTTGAATTGTCAAGGATGAATGCTAAGGAAAACAAGGTTGATGCTAGAATAAAAGTTATTGCTTCTTCTGCATTTGAAAATATTAAGGACAATTATGATATTATTATGACCAACCCTCCTATCAGGGCAGGCAAAGATGTTGTATTTTCATTTTATGAAGGTGCATATGAACATTTAAACAATGACGGCAAGTTTTATGTTGTAATTCAAAAGAAACAAGGAGCACCAAGCACCAAGGCAAAACTTGAAAGTTTATTCGGCAACTGTGAAACAGCAGATAAAAAATCAGGGTATTTTATTTTTAGGTGTAGAAAAGAATAACCAACAGAACTAATTATCCACACGCTTTGAAAACTGTCCACCAAGAACCGTCCCCTCTGGTCATTAATTATCCACCCGCCTTGAAAACTGTCCACCAAGAACCGTCCCCTCTGGTCATTTTCCGTTAATACCATTCTTTTGTTTTGCTGCAAAATAGTTTACTTCAGCTCCCATCAGAAATATAATCGATAAAATATAAATCCATATAATAAATACAAATAATCCGGACAAATTTCCGTAAATGGAATTAATAAAAACAACTCTGGTGCTTACATAGCGGGAATAGAGGTAAGAACCGGCTATTGAGCCTGCTGCCGCAAAAATTGCTCCCGGATATGCGTATGAAAATTTAACCTTTTCATAGGGCAAAAATTTATATGAAGCTAATAGAATTATTAATACAATAAAAAATGTAACAGCAAATCTTAAGATATCAATAAATATAAAATTATAGTCCTCAAAAATGGAAATTCCTTTAACGAAGAGCAATAAAGTTCTTCCTGCTACAACTGCCGCAAAAATAATTTGCATTGAAACCATCAGTGCCAAAGTAAACAAAATTCCTCTTATCCTTAAGAATAAGAAATTCTTTTTGGTATTGAATCCGTATGCAATATTAATTCCATTTATGATAGCTGCACTTCCCGAAGTAGCCGACCATATTATTATCAGCATGCTGATGGTTAAGTAAGGCTTGCTGCAGCTTGCAACAGAGTATTTTAACACATTGTAAATAATTCTGTGCACTTCTTCCGGAATTACATCTGATAAGGAATTTAAGATACTGTAGATATATTCACTATAGCCGCACATCAAAGATATTGCCAAAATAAGAAAGGGGAAAATACTCAATATTAAATAATATGATAATTGAGCACTCAGTGCGAGAATATCGTCTTCCTTTGTTTTATTTATAAGTTTTGTTGCAAAAATTAAAATTTTTTTAATCATCGATTCACCCTACATTATTATTAACAAATAATATGGTTATTATGAATCTACCATAATAATAAGGGAACCGGACCGTCATCTTAAAATGCTTGATTTATTTTATATCGTAATGTTATAATTAAAACAGGCAAAAAAAAATAATTGGAGGATAAAATGGAAATTAAAAAAATATGCATAGTCGGAACCGGTACAATGGCCAAGGGTATTGTACAAACATTTGCACATGCAGGATATCCTGTTATAGTTAAAGGAAGACCAGGCAATACATTTGATACATTAGAAACCGTAATAGGCAAGGGATTAAGCAAGCTGGTAGCAAAGGGTAAAATAGAACAGTCTAAGATGGACGAAATTTTGGGAAATATTACGAAAACCACTACATATGAAGAATGCGCGGATGCTGATTTATTCATTGAGGCAGTTGCAGAAGACATGGTAACGAAACATGCAATGTTTGCCGACATAGAAGCTGTAGCTAAAGA
>DMWH01000161.1:5814-9144 GCA_003483345.1 Clostridiales bacterium
CCATTGGTTAATGAAGGTATAGGTATATTGGCAGATGGGGTTGCGAGTGCAGAAGAAATAGACACCGCAATGAAATTAGGTGCAAACCATCCTATGGGACCATTAGAACTCGGAGATTTAATAGGACTTGATGTTTGTCTTGCCATTATGGAGGTTCTCTATAATGAATTCGGAGACCCTAAGTACAGACCGCATCCATTACTTCGCAAAATGGTAAGAGCAAATCTGCTTGGAAGAAAAACAGGCAAGGGATTCTACGATTACAGCAAATAGAGATCCTTGCTTACGTTATGATGCAGAAAGAGAAACGGTTATAACCGTTTCTTTTTGTTTATTGTTGTCACCGGGTATTTTAATGATATTGAGTCAAACTAAAGAAATAACCGGATGATTATTTGTATATAAGACAGGATATAATAAATATTGAAGAAAAACTTGAATTATAGCTATTTGTTAATTATAATTAGGTTTAATAATATTATTTTGTTTATATATATTGCGGGAGGAAAAAATGAGCGAATTTAATAACGAAAATGAAAACAGGGAATCGGTTAATTTCATCCAAAAGATAATTAATGAGGACCTTGAAAAAGGCACTTACGGGAATAGGGTACATACAAGATTTCCTCCGGAGCCTAATGGATTTCTGCATGTGGGTCATGCCAAATCCATATGCTTGAATTACGGATTGGCAAAAAAGAATAATGGAATTTTCAATTTAAGATTTGATGATACAAATCCGACAAAGGAAGATGATATATTCATAGAATCAATTATCAAGGATGTTAAATGGCTTTGCCCTGATTGGGAAGAGAGAATTTTTTATGCTTCAAATTACTTTGGTAAGATGTACGATTATGCAGTTGAACTGATAAAGAAGGGATTAGCCTTTGTTGATGATTTATCGGCAGATGAAATCCGTGAATACAGAGGTACCTTGACAGAGCCGGGCAAGGAAAGCCCTTACAGAAACAGAACGGTTGAAGAAAACTTAGAGCTTTTTGAAAAAATGAAAAACGGTGTATTCAAAGACGGTGAAAAAGTTCTAAGAGCAAAAATAGACATGGCAAGTCCCAATATTAATATGAGGGACCCTGTTATTTACCGCATTCTTCATGAATCTCACTACAACACCGGCGATGAGTGGTGTATTTACCCCATGTATGACTTTGCTCATCCTTTGGAGGATGCCATAGAAGGAATTACACACTCAATATGTACTTTGGAATTTGAAGACCACAGACCGTTTTATGACTGGGTGTTAAGCAATATAGACGATTTCAAGGATGCTCCCACAAAACAAATTGAATTTGCCAAACTATTTTTATCGAAAACAATGATGGGCAAAAGATATTTGAAACAGATGGTTGAAGAAGGGTATGTGGACGGCTGGGATGACCCTCGTATGCCTACTATTGCAGGATTCAGAAGAAGAGGTTATACTCCCGAAGCAATACATAATTTCTGTGAAGCAATCGGAGTCTCGAAAGCTCAGAGCGTTGTTGATATTGCTATGCTTGAATTTGCCATAAGAGATGATTTGGGACCTAAAGTTCCGAGAACAATGGCTGTCTTAGACCCAATAAAGCTTATAATAACAAATTATCCCGAAGATAAGGTTGAATATGTTGAAACGGAAAACAACCCCGATAACCCTGACATGGGAAGTAGAATGATACCTTTTACAAGGGAAGTATATATTGAAAGAGAAGATTTCATGGAAAATCCTCCGAAGAAATATTTCAGGCTCTTCCCCGGCAATGAAGTAAGGCTTAGAAATGCATATTTTGTAAAATGTGTTGATTTTGTAAAGGATGAAGACGGAAATGTTACTGAAGTTCATTGCACATATGATCCAGAAACAAAGAGCGGATCAGGCTTTACCGGCAGAAAAGTAAAGGGGACTCTACACTGGGTTTCAGCAAAACATTGCATCGATGCGGAAGTAAGACTTTATGACTACATGATGGAAGATGAGGAATACGACAAAACCAATTTCTTGGAAAAGCTAAACCCGGAATCCAAAGTTGTGTTAAAGAACTGTAAAGTTGAGCCTTCTATGAAGGAATTCAAAGCAGGTGACAGATTCCAATTTTTAAGACACGGGTATTTTATTATTGACCAGGATACAACAGAAGATAATTTGGTATTTAACAGAATAGTATCATTAAAAAGCAGCTTTAAAGGTGTGTAAATTACAGGTGGTATTTTGAATATTGATGAGATAATAAAAAACAGTCTAACAGAAAACAAATTCATATATTGTATTTTTACAACCCCAAGGGTTAAGTCTCAATATAAAAAAATAACTGTAAGGCCTATTGCAATAAAAGACAGGGAGTACCTGCAGTTGGAAAAGTTTACCGAGACACAGGTTTTTCACGAAAACTTAGACTATGAGGTTGCTCTTGATGTCTTGCTTAACATGGTTAATGAATATCGCAATATAAATTTATTTACAACAGATGCAGATTATCAAATATTGGTAAGCAAAAAAGGAAGTATAAAGATTACTCGAAGTGAGCCTGTAAAAAAGCTGAAGAAAGAAGAGCATAACAAGAAAAAACAATATTTGATAAGTGAAAACCAACCATGTGATTTCCTTATAATCCTGGGAATTATGAATAAAGATGGCAAGGTTTATACCAAGAAGTATGATAAATTCAAACAAATAAATAAATTCTTGGAAATTGTTGATGATTCACTGGCGGGAAAAAGTATTAAAGACGGTTTTACGATTATCGATTTTGGCTGTGGAAAAGCATATCTTACATTTGCCCTGTATTATTATTTTAATGATATAAAAAGAATTAAAGTAAATATAACAGGGCTCGATTTAAAAGAAGAAGTGATTGAATTTTGCAATGAAACAGCCAAAAAACTTAACTACGAAAATCTTAATTTTGTATATGGAGATATAAGTGATTTTGAATATAAAAACAAAGTAAATATGATAGTAACTCTTCATGCATGCGATACGGCAACAGACGCAGCCCTTGTAAAGGCAATTGCCTGGGACTGCGATATTATTTTGTCCGTACCATGTTGCCAGCATGAACTCTTCAATAAAATTGAAAATGAAAATTTAAATCCCATGCTTAAGCACGGGCTGATAAAGGAGAGAATGTCCTCCTTAATTACCGATTCATTGAGAGGTTTGTTTTTGGAAACCAAGGGGTATAAGGTACAGCTAATGGAATTTATATCAATGGAGCATACTCCTAAAAATATTCTCATAAGAGCGGTTAAGTCAAATAAAAATACAAAATCGGCGGAAATTGAATACGAAAAATTCAAGAAATTTTGGAATCTCAATAACCTTTTTATAGA
>DMWH01000161.1:9166-11756 GCA_003483345.1 Clostridiales bacterium
ATTGTTTCCAGGGGGGATTACATGAATAATGAAATAGAATTCAGCAAACAAGACAGAGAAAAATTTGAATACATACTGGACAACATTCCTGATGCCATAACAATAGTTGATAATTACGGCAAAGTGATATTTTTCAACTCAACATCAGAGGAATATTTTAATTTGAAAAAAAGCGACATAATAGACAAGGATCTTGTTGAATTTTTTCCCACCGCAATATTGTTAAGAGTATTGGACAGCAAGACATCTTTTTATAATATATACAACAGCCCCAGGGAAAACAGCTTCGTTGTGTCCAGTGCTGCTCCCCTTTATGACAGGAATGGAAACATGATTGGTGCATTGGCAAGGGACAGGGACATTACTGAAATCGTAAGATTAAGTGAACTGCTGAATAAAACTCAGTCAAATTTATTGAAGCTTGAAAAGGAATATTCAAAAGTAACTTCCTCGGGAGAAGCATATTTCTCTAAAATAATTAGCAATAATGCAGCTTTTATTGAAATAATAAATTTGTGCAAAAACATATCCAAAACACCTCTAAACATATTGTTAAAAGGAGAAAGCGGCACGGGTAAGGAGCTCTTTGCAAAAGCAATTCATTATGAAAGCGGAAGGAAAGGAAAATTTATTCCGATAAACTGCAGTGCCATACCGAGAGAATTGTTTGAGAGTGAAATTTTCGGATATGAAGCAGGCGCCTTTACTGGAGCAAAATCTGAAGGGAAAAAAGGAAAATTCGAGGAAGCTGAAGGAGGAACCATATTTTTGGATGAAATAGCAGACTTGCCCTTAGAACTTCAGCCCAAGCTTCTAAGGATTTTGGAAGATGGCGTAGTAACTCGAATTGGAGGAAATAAGCCAAAGACAATAGACGTCAGAATAATTTCTGCCACGAATAAGGATATAAGAGAACTGATAAATGAGGATAAATTCAGGAAGGACCTCTATTACAGACTTGATATATTTCAGGTAAACATACCTCCTCTCAGGGAGAGAAAAGGAGATATAATTCTTTTAGCAAACAGGTTTCTACAGGAATTCTGCATGGAGCAGGGTATTAGCATAGTGGAAATCCCCGACGAAATAATGAGTATATTTTCCGAATACAGATGGGAAGGTAATGTAAGAGAACTGAGAAATGTAATACAAAGATGTGCAGTAATAGCATCTCAGAGAGGAAAGAATAAAATTGAAAGAGAATATCTTCCTTCATACATGCAGGATATCGAAGTTGACGAAATTAAGAAGCTTATTAATTTAAATGAAATAAAAAGCTATTCGGGATTGGAAGAATACATTCAGCAAATAGAAAAAAGAATTATCATTAAAACCCTGGAAGAAATGAACTATAATAAGAAAGAAACAGCAAAGAAATTACAAATACCAAGAGCCACCTTGTATTACAAGATGGATAAATACGGGATAAGCAGGGATGATAAATGACAAGAAAGGAAAGTATGGAGAAAATAAAATTGGCTGCAATATCAGCCTTTGGTCTTGAAGCAATAGTAAAAAGGGAATTGACAGACCTGGGATATGAAAATATAGTTACTGATAACGGGTGGATGTATTTTGATGCAGAAATTAAAGATATATGCAAAACAAATATCAATTTGAGGTGTGCCGACAGAGTAATGCTCGTTATGGGACAATTTGAAGCATTAAGCTTTGAAGAATTATTTGACAAAACTTATGAGCTCCCTTGGGAAAAATGGATTACAAAAGACGGAAAGTTCACTGTAAAAGGAAAGTCAGTCAAATCAAAATTATACAGCACTCCCGACTGCCAGAGGATGGTTAAAAAGGCAATTTCCAAAAAACTTTGTGAGTATTATGATACGGACTGGATGCCGGAAACAGGGGCCGAATTTACCATATTAGTCTCAATTCACAAAGATATTGCAACAATTTCAATAGATACAACCGGAGCAAGGGAAGGCTTGTTTAAAAGAGGATACAGAGAAAAATCAATGGCGGCACCTTTAAAGGAAACTATGGCCGCAGCTTTGGTAAAGCTTAGTTACTGGAATAAAAACAGAGTGCTCTATGACCCTTTGTGCGGCTCGGGTACAATTGCAATTGAAGCTGCATTAATCGGGAGAAATATAGCTCCCGGTTTAAATCGAAACTTTGCTTCCATGGAATGGCCATTGGTTAAAGATGAATATTGGAAAAATGAAAAGATTGAAGCGAGAAGAAATATTGATTTTGATTCAGAAATTAAAATATATGCTTCCGATGTAAGTGAAAAGGCAATAAGAATAGCAAAAGAAAATGCAATTGAAGCGGGAGTGGATGACTGTATTGAGTTTTTTGTAAAGGATGTAACAAATATTGAAAAACCAATGTGCTCCTATGGAGTATTGATAACTAATCCGCCATATGCGGAAAGAATAGGAGACGAAGAACAGCTTACTAAAATTCATAAAAAATTAGGGCAGGTTTTCGGCAGAGACAAAACTTGGTCAGTATATGTAATCACTTCTTCAGTAAACTTTGAAAAAGAATTTGGAAGAAAAGCAGACAGGAAAAGGAAACTTTTCAATGGCGATATGAGGGTTGATTACTATCAGTATTTCGGAGAAAA
>DMWH01000223.1:0-271 GCA_003483345.1 Clostridiales bacterium
ATGTCAACTAAGGTTTTAACTTGTGCTGATGCTCCTTTTGCACCGTTATCGATGTAGCTCTTTATTTCAGGCGAGTTAATCATTTCTTTTATAGCTTCCATTAAGGTTTTGGGCTGTTCGCCTTCAGGTTTGCCCATTGTCTTAATTTTAGTTATTTCAAGACCTTGATTTTTAGCAAGCTCAGAAACATCGTTTAATTGTTTTTTTAAACTTTCGATAACGTCTGTCTGTTTAACGTTTTCAATTTCTGATTTTAGCTCAGCCATTTTTT